>DATBGP010000461.1:0-14083 GCA_036557925.1 Candidatus Limnocylindrales bacterium
TGCTGCGCCCCGAACCGGAGCCCGGCCCCGTTCGCCGTGTGGAGCACGAGCGGGAGGGAGACCTGGCCGTCGGTCATGTAGCGGGTCTTCGCGATCTGGTTGGCGACCATGTCCCAGGTCACGGCGAAGAAGTCGCTGAACATCAGCTCCGCGATCGGGCGGAGGCCGGTCATCGCGGCGCCCATCGCCGCGCCGACGATCGCCTGCTCGCTGATCGGGGTGTCGCGGATGCGCTCGGGTCCAAACTGGTCGATCAGGCCCTCGGTCAGCTTGAACACGCCGCCCGCCGCACCGACGTCCTCGCCGAGCAGGACGACCCGGTCGTCCCTCGTCATCTCCTGGGCGATGCCGGCGGCGAACGCCGCCCGGTAGGTCAGCTCCGGCATGTCAGCTCCGGCATGTCAGTTGCGCCACGCCGAGCCGCGGTCGGCCGGCAGGTCAGGTCAGCCACGGCGGATCCGACCGGGTGCGGCGACGTCGAGTCGCTCCATGCATGGCCCCAGCGGAACCGGAGCGACAAGCGACATGGGGAGGCTGTTGCTGCGCGAGAACCGGACACTTGTCGTCGATCGGAATGCGCCCCGCGCATGAGCGGCCGCGGAAGAGCGGCGCCGGCCTCCCGCCGGACGGCCGCCGGAGACCTTGTCGGATGCGATGCGCTGGACGTATTCATGGAACGACTGCGAGGGTCGCGGGCGGGTTGGGACCATCCAAGCGCTTGCCTCAGTTCCGCCACGCCGAACCTCCGTCGGCCCAGACCTGGGTCTCGATCACGTCCGGGCTCGGTTCCGGGCCCTCGCGCGCCTCCACCTCGCCGGCCGCGACCTTCGCCTTCGCGTCGGCCTCGATGGCGTCCAGGGCCGCCGCCTCCACGCCGGCCTCATCGAGCCGGGCCCGGTAGGTCGTGATGGGGTCGCGGGCCTTCCACGCGGCGACCTCGTCGTCGGGCCGGTACTTGCCGGGGTCGGCCCGGGAGTGCCCGCCGTGGCGGTACGTGATCGCCTCGACGAGCGACGGCCCGGCCCCGCTCCGTGCCCGTTCGATGAGCCTCGATGCGGTCTCGAAGACCGCGTCGACGTCGTTGCCGTCGACGACGATCGCGTCCAGCCCGTAGGCCGCCGCCCGGTCGGCCGCCGGTCGCTTCACCGCCGTGACCTCGCCGATCGCGGTGTACTCCATGTACTGGTTGTTCTCGCAGACGAACACGACCGGCGCCTTCCAGACGACGGCCAGGTTCAGGGCCTCGTGGAAGGCGCCGATGTTCGTCGTCCCGTCGCCGAAGAAGCAGACCGCGACCTGGCCGCTCTTCCGGTACTGGGCGGACCATGCCGCACCGAGGGCGATCGGGAGATGAGCCCCGACGATCGCGTACGAACCCATCATGTGGTGCTCGACGCTCGTGATGTGCATCGAGCCGCCCTTGCCGCCCATCAGGCCGTTCGCCCGGCCGAACAGCTCGGCGTAGAGCGGGCCCATCGGCGTGCCCCGGGCGAGGGCGTGGTTGTGGCCTCGGTAGGTGGCGAACGACCAGTCGTCGGGGCGCATCGCCGCGGCGAACCCGGCGGCGACGGCCTCCTGGCCCACCCCGAGGTGCGTCGTCCCGCGGACGAGGCCCTCGAAGAACAGCTCCTGGGCCCGCGACTCGAACGTCCGGCACTCGACCATCACCCGGTAGAGGTCGAGGCGGCGCTCGAGGTCCGGCTGGTCGGCCGCCCGGGCCGGGGTCTTCGTCGCCATCAGTAGGCGTTCGCGACGAACAGCTCGGCCGACGGGAATCGGGTGATCACCTGCGGCCCCTCGTCAGTGACCACGACCTCCTCCTCGATCCGCGCCGCGGAGAAGCCGTCCTTCGCCGGGCAGTACGTCTCGAGGGCGATGACCATCCCCGCCTTCAGCTCGACCGGGTGGTCGAGCGAGTTCAGGCGGCTGATGATCGGCCGCTCGTGGAGGAACAGGCCCACGCTGTGGCCGAACTGGAGGCCGAAGCACTCCATCTCGGTCGAGAAGCCGAACTCCTCGGCCTTCGGCCAGACGCTTGCGACCTGGTCCGTCCCGACGCCCGGTCGCATGAGCTCGATCGAGGCGTCGATCCACTCGCGGGCCTGCTTGTAGGCGTCCCGCTGGGCGTCGGTGGCGGTGCCGACCGTGAACGTCCGGTAGTAGCACGTCTTGTAGCCGACGAACGTCTGGATGATGTCGAAGAAGGCCTGGTCGCCGGGCCGGATGATCCGGTCGCTGAACACGTGGGGATGCGGCGAGCAGCGCTCACCCGAGACCGCGTTGATGTTGTCGACGTGCTCCGAGCCGAGGTCGAAGAGGAGCTTCGTGACCTCCGCCACGAGCTGGCTCTCCCGGATCCCGGGCTTCAGCCGCTCCGCGATCAGCTGGTAGGCGCCGTCGACCATCGCGCAGGCCGTGTTCAGGAGCGTGATCTCGTCCTGCGACTTCACCTCGCGCGCGTCGAGCATCACCTGCTGGCCGTCGCGGACCGTGATGCCTTCGGCCTCCAGGGCGGCGACCATCGGCGGCTCGGCGATGTCGATGCCGAGCGGCATGTCGAGGACACCCTCGGCCTTGAGGATCTCGCAGATCTCCCGGGCGGCCCGGGTGAAGAGGCCGGCATCCGGGGCGACCGCCCCGCGCAGCCCGACCATCCCGGCATGGACGTTCGCCTCGGGCAGCCACGGGCAGAACAGCCGGTGATGCTTCGCGGCCGAGCCGAAGTCCCAGATGTGGGGCTCACCGCCGCGGGTCTGGAGCGCGTAGCGGGTCATCTTGTCCCGGGCCCACTCGCCGATGTGGGTGCTCGTGACGTAGCGGATGTTGTTGAAGTCGAAGAGGAGGAGGGCGCCGAGCTCGGACGCCTCGAGCGCGGCCCTCGCCCGGCCGAACCGGTACGTGCGAAGCCGGTCGGGGTTGACCCGCTCCTCCCAGTCGACGGTCTGCGCTCCGGGCGAGGCGTACGGTCGCGGCATCGCGGACACCCTCAGGACCTGTGGAGGCGTGATCCGGCCGGCGAACGAAGCCGGCCGAGGCTCGGGCGTGGCGTTCAATGATGCTACACATCGCGCGCGATCGGCAACCGCGCGTCGGCATCGCGACGACACTGGCGGCGTCGGTCGCCGGAGCGACCGGCGGGGCGTACGATGCCCCGCGACGACCACCCCACGTGGAGGGCTCGAGCACGCGCCAGGGCAACGGTTCGGCGCCGGAATACGGCGAGATCGGCGGCCATCTCCGGGAGGTCCGGCTCGCCCGCGGCCTCAGCCTCCGAGCCCTCGCGGAACGCGTCGGCGTGTCGCCCAGCCTGATCTCCCAGGTCGAGACCGGCCGGGCGCGGCCGTCGGTCCGGACGCTCTACGCGATCGCCAGCGAGCTCCGGATCTCCCTCGACGAGCTCCTGTTCCCGGACGCCGCCGCGGAGCCCCTCGAGGCGGATGGCGAGGGCGCGCCGCCCTGGGGCGAGATCCGCCTTCCGGACGATCCGGTGCAGCGAGCGGGGGATCGCAAGCACATCCGGCTTGCGTCCGGCGTCGTCTGGGAGCGGCTGACGACCGCGTCGATCCCCAATGTCGACTTCCTGCTGGTGACGTACGAGGTCGGCGGCGCGTCCAGCCCCGAGCACGCGTTCCAGCGCCACGCCGGCCAGGAGTGGGGCTACGTCCTGAGCGGGACGCTCGGCGTGACGATCGGGTTCGAGGAGGTCGTCCTCGGCCCGGGCGACGCGATCGCCTTCGATTCCACGACGCCGCACCGGCTCTTCAACGCCGGGTCGGAGCCGGTCCACGGCATCTGGTTCGTCCTGGGGCGGCGGTCGAACGCGTTCGAGCCGGGCCCGCACGCGGAGGCCGCCGCGACGGGCTGAGGGACCGCGTGCCTTGTACAGTGACACTGCACAACGGTCGATCCCGGCGGAGGAGCCATGCACCACATCGGCCGACTCGACTGGTCGTTCACGGCCAATCCCCAGCCCGCCTCGATGCGGTCGTCCGGCCTCGCCCGCCGGATTCTGATCGGGCCGGATCAGGGCGCGGTCCACACCGAGCTCGCGGCCGGGTCGCTCGCCCCGGGTGGCTGGCTCCGCCGTCACGTCCACTCGTTCGAGGAGGCGCTGTACGTTCTCGAGGGCGAGCTGGTCATCCAGATCGGCGATGCCGTCCACAGGCTGGTCCCCGGCGACTTCTGCCTGATGACGATCGGGACGTGGCACGCCCTCGCGAACGGCGGCGAGGGCGAGGTCCGCTGGCTGTCGCTGAACACGCCCCAGCGTCTGCCGCCGGACGCCGGCCGCAAGGACACGTTCTTCGACCGCGGGGCATTCGAGGCGGCGGACCTCGTCTCCCGCGCGTCGCGGCCCCGCTTCGGCGATCCGGCGGTCCGGTTCGTCGGCCACTACGAGGGCACCGGCCCGCAGGTCGAGGCGCTCCGGGTCACGGATCCCGCGCGCGGCCGGAAGCCCGCCGGGATGGACACGGCGCTCCTCGCCTACAGCGGGATCTCCGTGAAGATGCTCGTCGACCGGGTCTTCGGCTCGGACCTGCTGACGATGTTCACGGTCGACTACGAGCTGAATGGCTCCGCCCAGCAGCACGACCACCCGTTCGAGGAGTCGTACGTGTTCCTCGCCGGCGAGGTCGAGGCGGAGCTGGACGGCGAGGTCCATACGCTCCGGCCCGGCGACGTGGTGTTCGCCGGCGTGGGCAGCGTCCACGGGTTCTACAACCACGGCACCGAGCGAGTTCGCTGGCTCGAGACCCAGGCGCCACAGCCGCCCGTCCGCCATGCGTACCGCTGGCTGCCGACGTGGACGAAGTTCGAGGAGGACAACGATGTCGAGTGACGGCGCGGTCGTCGTCGTCGGCGGGACGCGCGCGATCGGGTTCGAGCTGGCGAAGCACTACGTGGACGCCGGACGCCGGGTGGTCCTGTCCGGCCGGAACGACGAGAACCTGACGGCGGCCCTCGAGGCGCTGGACGGCAAGGCGACCGGGGTCGTGTTCGACCTGGCCGATCCGGAGTCGATCGCCCCGGCGCTCGCCGACGTGGGCCCGGTCGACCGCCTCGCCCTCGTCGCGATCGACCGGGACCAGAACTCCGTGAAGGACTACGACCTTGCGAAGGCGCTCCACCTCGTGACGCTCAAGCTCGTCGGCTATCCCGAGGTCGTCCACACCCTGCTGGATCGGCTGACGCCGGAGGCGTCGATCCTCCTGTTCGGCGGGATGGCCAAGGAGCGGCCCTATCCGGGCTCCACGACCGTCACGACGGTCAACGGCGGGGTTGTCGGGCTGACCCGGACGCTCGTCGAGGAGCTCAAGCCACTGCGCGTGAACTCGCTCCATCCGGGGGTCGTCGGCGACAGCCCGTACTGGGCCGGGAAGACCGCGGCGATCGACCGCTATACCTCGGAGACGCCGATGGGCCGGCTGGCCCGGATGGACGAGATCGTCGACGCGGCGGTGTTCCTGCTCGAGAACACGGCGGTCAACGGGGTCGAGCTGATCGTCGACGGCGGCTGGCACTGCCGCTGAACGACGAGATCAGCAGGGTCGACCGGAGAACGACGGACCGCTGTCGACGTGGTCCATCCGGGCGATCGCCGACGGCAGGGCCCGGACGTCCGTGAGGGTCGGCGTTCCGTCCGCCGCGATCCGTACCGTCACGTCCGCCCGGGTCCAGGCAAGGGTCGCGATCGGACGGCAGTCGACGCCGAAGACGACGATGTCGCCTGTCTGCTCATTGAAGCTGTAGGAAACAGTGCCAGACGAACGCGCCCGCAGCAGGTAGGACCCGACGCCGGCGGTCGTCGGGACCTGGACGATCACGTCATGGTCCGACTCGTTCAGCCCGTAGACGCCATGACCCTCGCTGCCCGTGTCGGAGCACCCGACGGCCAGTGCCGCGAGGAGCAGGGGCGCGATGATCCGGATGGCGTTCGGGTGCATGGCCCGCATGATGGAGCGGCCGTCAACCGCGGCCGGGACGTCAGAGGACCGGAGCCAGCGCCGACATCACCGCGTTCACCAGGCGGTTCTTCCAGCCGGCCGGCATGACCGCAGGCGGCGCGACCTCGAGGTCGCGATCGAAGAGCTCGCGGGCGAACCGGTCGGCCACGGCCGGGTCCTCGATCCGGATCTGCAGCTCCCAGTTCTGGCGGAGGCTGAGCGCGTCGAGGTTGGCCGTCCCGGCGAGCACGGTGTCGTCCGAGAGGACGACCTTGGCGTGGGCCATCTCCGGGTGCTCGCGCAGGTCGACGCCGGCGTCGCGCATCGCCGGGAACCAGTGGCGCACCGACCCGCTGGCCGGAAGCGAATGCGGGTTCGCCGGAACGATCACGCGGACGTCCACGCCGCGCCGGGCCGCGTCCACGATGCCGCGCAGGATCCCGTGGTCGGCGAGGTACGGGCTGATCACGTAGAGCCGGCGCTGGGCGCCGGCGACCGCCTCGCGGAAGGCGGCGGTGATGGGGAAGTGCTTCTCGCCGGGGTTGTTCAGGAGGAGCTGCATCGGGAGGCCGTCGCCGTCCGCGATCGGCGGGAAGAAGCGGTCCAGCCCGGCGGCGTCGTCCGGCAGCGGCCCGCCCTGGAACTGCCAGGACAGCAGGAAGAGCGCCTGGAGCTGGGCGACGATCGGCCCCTCGAGGCGGATCATGAGGTCGTGCGTCCCGGTCGTGTAGTGGTCCTCGATCCCGGGCCCGCCGACGTAGCCGACCCTGCCGTCGACGACGACGACCTTGCGGTGGTCGAAGTGGCCGAGGTCGTCGAACCGCCAGTCGATCCGGCGCTGGCCGAGGAGTCCATCGAGGTCCAGGAACGCGCCCTGGTTCGCGACGACCTGGATGCCGCCGGCCACCATCGAGTCGTAGAAGGGCTTGGACCCCCGGCCCGGCTGGCTGAACGCCGCCTCGGTGATGATCCGGACGCCGACACCGACCGCGGCCTTGGCGACGAGCAGATCGCGGAAGCGGTTGCCGATCTCGCCCGCCTTGAACCCGAAGATCAGGATGTGGACGTCGCGTTCGGCCGCCTCGATGGCCGCGAGCATGCTCGGGAAGAAGGACGCGCCGTCGATCAGGAGGTCCCACCCGGTCGCCGTCGCGGGCTGGAAGTCGAGGGTGAGCCTGGAGCGGTCCGGACGGCCACGGAGCGCCATCGCGACCGTCGCACGCGCATCCCTCGGCGTGACGACCGGCGGCGGCGGCGCGGAACGTGGACCGGCGAGCAACCGGCGCCCCGCGACCGCGACGGCGACTCCGGCGGCTCCCAGGGCCAGAAGGCGACGCTTCATGGGAACGAAGCGTACGTGGTGCGCGCCCTCTCGATGCGCCCGCGCCAGTCGCTACTCTGATCGAGGGCAGGCACGCGGAGCGTGGAGAGCATGGAACCGACGACCGATTCGGGCACGACGTCGGGCGGCGATCCGTCGGCGACGGCAGGCGCAGAGACCAGCGGCGACGCCGTGCCGCTGGGCGCGAGCGCGAGCACGGGTTCCGGGGCCGAGCCGAACCCGGACGCGATGGCGTCACCGTCGGCGATCGCGCCGACCGCCGACTCGCAGTCGCGTCGCGCCGCGCTCCTCCGGTCGGGCATCCTCATCCTCGTCCTCTTCGTCGTCTTCGGTCTGATCCTGCCGCGGTTCGTCGACTATCAGGAGGTCGCCCAGTCGCTGGCGGCGCTATCGATCCAGCAGATCGTCGTGATGACGGTCCTGGGGCTCATCGCCTGGTTCGTCTGCGGCCAGCTCTTCACCGTGCTCACGCCCGGCATCACGCCGCTGCGGGGCATGGTCGCCTACCTGATCCTGTCGGGGATCGGCTCGAGCATCCCGTTCGGCCCATGGAGCATGGGCGTGGTCTGGGTCGTGTTCCGCAACTGGCGAATCTCGTTCCAGGATTCGACGTCGGGCATTGCCCTCTACGGGATCATCAACACGCTGTCGCGGTTCGCGCTGCCGATCTTCGCCATCGGCTTCATCCTCATGACCGGCGAGCTGGGCACCGGCCGGAGGGCGGCGCTGGTCATCTCGATCATCAGCGGCGCGATCTTCGTGATCGCGGTGATCGTGATGCTCACCGTCGTCCGTTCCGACCGCGCGGCGAACAAGGTGGCGGAGATCGTCGAGCGGTTCGTGTCGTGGATCCTCCGCAAGCTCGGCCGACACGAGCAGCCGGACGTGGATGGCTCGATCCACCGGTTCCGCGACAGCGTGGGCGACCTCGTTCGCCGGCGCGGGCTCGCAGGGCTCGGCGTCACGCTCCTCGCCCAGGTCCCCTGGTCGATCGCGTTCGTGACCGCCCTGCGCTTCACGGGCGTTCCCGCCGACATCGTGTCCTCGGGCGAGATCATCGGCGTCTTCGCGCTGGTGGCCGTCATCACGATCATCCCGATCTCGCCGGGCGGCGCCGGCGTCCCGGAGCTCCTCTACATCTCGTTCCTGTCGGCGATCGCCGGCCCGGACTGGGAGGCCCAGATCACGGCCGGGGTGTTCCTGTTCCGGTTGTACGTCTGGTTCCTGCCGATCCCGATCGCCTGGATCCTGCTGAAGGCGGTCCGGCGCGGCAAGCCCGTGCTGCCGACGACCGCGGAGCTCAAGGGCTTCACGAGCACGGCGTCCTGAGCGGCCTGATCGCGAGCCCGACATGAGTGCCGAACCCACCGACCGCACCGCGGAGGCTGCGGCGACCGTGACGCCCTCCGAGGGTCCGGTTCTCGTTCCGACGTGGGTCCGCGGCAACACGAACCTCTTCGCGATGCTCGTCACCGCCGTGGTCGTGGGGATCGGACTCTTCCTGATCAGCTGGCTGGCCCCGGTGCTCGGCCCGTTCGGCCTCGGTCTCTTCCTCGCCGCGCTCGCCGCTCCCCTGTTCACCCGACTCGCGGAGCGAACCGGATCGGGCGGCATCGCCCTGGTCCTGACCATCGGCCTGGTCGTCGTCGTCGGCGTCCTCCTCGTGCTCCTCGCCCTGACGGGGGCGCAGGCGCTCGCCGACGGGATCGCCACGTACTCCACGTCGCTGGGAGACCGCTACCCGGACGCGGCGGCCGCACTCGATCCGAGCGGCCTGGGAGCCCTGGTTCGGAGCCTGCTGCGTCCCGACTACCTCACGGCAATCCTGCAGATCGTGGTCCAGGTGCTGGTCGAGGTCGCCCAGGCGTTCGGGTTCGCCGTGATCGTCGCGGCCCTGCTCCTGCTCGACAGCCGGCGGCTTGCCCGCCTCGCGGCGGGTGGGCTCGGCAGCGAGAACCCGATCTTCCGGGAGGCGCCGGCCATCGCCCGCGCGGCGGTGACGTATTTCACCGTCCGGATCCGGGTCAACATCGTGACCGCCGTCGGGATGTTGGTGCTGATGCTCGTGCTGGGCGTCGACGATGCCCTGTTGTGGGCCGTCGCGGCCTTCTTCCTCAGCTTCGTCCCGTACATCGGCCTGGTGATCGCGATGATCCCGCCGGCCATCCTCGCCCTGGCCGAATCCGGGGCCCTCGCCGCGGTTGCCGTGGTCGCCGGTGCGACGGCCCTGAATCTCGTCGCCGAGAACGTCCTCGAGCCGACGATGACCGGGCGCGCCCTGAAGCTGTCCACGTGGCTCGTGTTCATCATGTTCTTCTTCTGGGCGTGGCTGATCGGGCCGCTCGGGGCGCTCCTGTCGATGCCGATCACGGTCCTGCTCGTGCTGGTCCTGCAGCACAACGAGCGGACCCAATGGGTGGCCGCCCTGCTGTCCAATGACGGTTCTGCGGCACGGACGACGTGACGGCCGGGACGACGGATCCGCGGTTCCACGTCCCGGCCCGCCGGGTGATCGTCCTCGCGGTCCTCGTCGCGGCCCTGTTCTGGTTCGCCCGACCGGTGCTCCTGCCGTTCATCGTCGGAGGGCTGATCGCCTACGCGTTCACGCCGTTCATCGACCGGGTCCAGGCCCGGACCCATCGATCCCGCCTGCTGATCGTCGCGGCTGCGTTCGGTGCGGGCGTCGCCGTGCTCGCCGCGGTCGCGATCGCCTTCGCCGGGCCGGTGTCGCGCGAGGTCTCGCTGCTGATCCGGAGCGGCCCGGATGCGCTCGAGACCGCCCTGCGCCAGCTGCTCGGCGCCGACAGCGTCACGATCGGCGACCGGACGCTGACCGTCGAAGAGCTCGCGACCCAGCTCCAGGCCGCGATCGACCGGTTCCTCCAGACGCCCGAGGGTGCGCTGCGGGCCGCCGAGCAGCTCCTGCACGGCACGCTCGATGTCGTGCTGACGATGATCGTGACCTTCTTCCTCCTCCTGGACGGCGAGCGCTTCGGGCGGACGGGCCTGCGGTTCCTCCACCCGAGCGATCGGGCCCAGATGGAGCACGTGGCCGGACGGATCCACATCGTCGTCGGCCAGTGGCTCCGCGGCCAGCTGATCCTCGTGGTCTTCGTCGCGACGATCGTCACGATCGTCCTCGGGCCGATCCTCCACCTGCCGAACGCGCTGGCGCTGGGGGTGATGGTCGGGCTGTTCGAGGTGATCACGTTCATCGGCCCCCTGATCGCGGGCGCCGTCGTCGGGATCGTCGCCCTGTCCACCGGCGGGCCGACCCTCGCCGTCACGGCCGTCGTCTTCCTGTTTGTCCTCCGCCAGATCGAGGACGTGGTGATCATGCCGGCCGTCCTCGGCCGGGCCGTGAACCTGCACCCGCTCGTGGCGCTGTTCGCGGTCGTCGTCGGCTCGACCGCGTTCGGGATCGTCGGGACGTTCCTCGCGCTGCCGGTGGCGGCCGGGATCAACGTCGCGCTCCACGAGTTCTTCCCGGAGGAGCTCGGGGCGCTGCCGGGCGACGTGGCGGCGGCAACGGGGACGAGTCGCACCGACCGCCCGGCCGAAGCCGGCGGGACGGGTTCGGTATCATCCGGGTCCGTCCGCCCGTAGCTCAGTGGATCAGAGCGACTGACTTCGGATCAGTAGGTCGGGGGTTCGAATCCCTCCGGGCGGGCCATTCCGCCGGCCGGTCGCGACCCTCCGACATCCGGAGTGTCATCTGGACGCACGCTCGACGATCGGGCGATGTGAGGTGGTCAGGGACCGCGGCGACCACCCGTCCGGCGTGACGGCGATCGCCGAGGGACGTGCCGGCGGGACCGGCGCACAGGGGTTGAGGAGCGCCGTTGATCCTCCGCGTCGTCAGTGGCCGCATCCCGGCCGGTCGCCTCGATGCCGTCCGGGCGTCCCTGGAGCGGGCCTACGTTCCCGCGGCCGAGGCGAAGCCCGGGCTCGAGCGGTTCATCGTCGCCACGCGGTCGGCGGCCGACGAGCACGAGATCGCGATGATGACCGTCTGGGCCGACGTCGACTCCGCCCTCCAGGCCTATGGCGGCGACCTCACGGCCGCGTCGACCCTCGACGGGATCGGTCACGGCGAGACGCTGGACCATGTCGAGTACTACGAGGTCGATATCAGCGAAGTCCGGCGGCGAGCCGGCATCCCGCGCCTGCTGCGACTGACCGCGGGATCCGTCGGCCAGGGACTGGACGCGGACATCCAGCGGATGCTCCGCGAGCGTCTCGGGACGATCGAGCACGAGGCGGTGGAGGCCTACGTGGGACGCCGTGTCACGGGCAACATCGTCGAGATCGCCTTCGTCTCGACCTGGACCGAGGCGCCGCCGAACCGCGCGCTGGACCAGCCGATCTGGCCGGACATCTCCGCGAGCTACGACCGCTTCGTCGTCGGCGTGTACGACGTGCTCCTCCATGGAACGCCGGGCCGGGCCGACTGACCGGGCCTCCGGATCGCGCACTGCGGCTGATCGCCACGTGCCTGCAACCCGCCAGCCTCCCGCTCCGGCGTGAATGAGGGATCGCGTGGTCCAGCATCGAGAACGGCGGTCGCGTCGACGTCACGCGCGTCGAGCCGCTGACGGAGGATCCCATGGCGACCACGACCAGGAGCCGCAACGGCTCCCGACCTACCACCCGCTCCGGCGGCCAGTCCAACGGCTCGAGCGCCCGTCGCGTCTCGGCCCAGCCCCGGCTCGGTCAGCGCGCGCCCGAGATGCAGCGGTTCGGCTCGCTCCGGCAGCTCCCGATCGCCCTCTCGGCCGAGGCCCGCGGCCAGAGCTGCGAGCTCCTGAACGAGATCCAGGCCGACACGATGGTGCTCTATGCCCTGTACAAGAAGTCGCACTGGAACGTCGCGGGTCCGACCTTCTACCAGCTGCATCTTCTCTTCGACAAGCACGCGGAGGAGCAGCTCGAGCTCGTCGACATGCTGGCCGAGCGGGTCCAGATGCTCGGCGGGATCTCCGTCGGCGATCCGCGTCACGCGGCCGAGCTGACGACGATCCCCCGCCCGCCGGACGGGGCCGAGGAGGTGCCGGTCGTGATCGACCGCCTGCTCGACGCCCACGAGATCATCCTCGAGAAGGTCCGCGCCGCGATCGACAAGACCGAGGAGTCCGGCGACTGGGGCTCGAACGACCTGCTGATGAGCGACTGCCTGCGAACGAACGAGATGCAGGTCTGGTTCGTGTCCGAGCATGTCGTGAACGTGCCGCTCGTGGAGGCCTGACCGCCTTCGCCGCGGAGCGAGGGGGGCCCGGAGCACCGGCGCGCCGCCGAGCCCTGCTACGCTCGCGGGCGTGACCGCGAACACGAAGACCGCCGCCGAGCTGCTCGTCGAATGCCTCCAGGAGGAGGGCTGCGAGTACGTCTTCTCGGTTCCCGGCGAGGAGACGATGGACGTCCTCGACGCGCTCGGCCAGGTGGGCGAGGGCTCCGGGCCGCGGCACGTCACCACCCGCCACGAGCAGGGCGCGGCGTTCATGGCCGACGTCTACGGCCGTCTGACCGGTCGCGCCGCCGTCGCGATGTCGACCCTCGGGCCCGGCGCGACGAACCTCCTCACCGGGATCGCCGACGCCTACCTGGACCGCGCCCCGCTCGTGGCCATCACCGGGCAGGCGAGCTCCGACAAGCTCCACAAGGAGGCCCACCAGGTCGTCGACATCGTCGAGATGATGGAGCCGGTCACGAAGTGGAACACCCGGGTCGAGCGGGTCGAGGCGATCCCCGAGATCGTCCGGAAGGCGTTCCGGGTCGCGGTCCTCGAGAAGCCCGGGCCCACCCACATCGAGCTGCCGGAGAACCTCGCCGCGTCGCCGGTCGCGGACACGATCGAGCCGCTGCGGCCGGGCCGGACCTACTTCCCCGAGCCCACCGACGAGGCGATCGAGCACGCCGCGGAGCTCATCGCGACCTCCCAGCGGCCGCTCGTCCTCGCCGGCAACGGCGTCCTCCGCCGTCGGGCCGCACCGGAGCTCCGGGCCTTCGCCCGCGGGCTCCACGTGCCGGTGGCGGCGACCTTCATGGGCAAGGGCGCGATCGACGACCGTTCGCACCTGAGCCTCATGGCGGTGGGCCTCCAGGCCCGCGACCACGTCCTCTCCGGGTTCGACCGCGCGGATCTCGTCATCTGCGTCGGCTACGACCTCGTCGAGTACGCGCCGGCGCGCTGGAACCCGGACGGCCGGAAGCGGATCGTCCACATCGACACCCAGCCGGCCGAGGTCGACGCCCAGTACCGGCCCGAGGTGGAGCTGGTCGGCGACATCGACGGCTCGCTCCGGCGGCTCCTCACCGCGGTCCAGCCGCGCGGGATCAGCGGCCGCGACGCCGGGGAGCGCCACGAGGCCCGCGAGACGCTCGTCCACGCGGACCTCCGGACCGCGCTGCTCGAGGAGCTGGCCGGCGCCGGCTCCGGCCGCGCCGAGCTGCCGGTCACGCCGCAGCGGGCGATCGCCGACCTTCGCGTGGCGCTCGGGCCGGACGACATCGTGGTGTCCGACGTCGGCGCCCACAAGGTCTGGGTGGCCCGGCTCTACCAGACGTACGAGCCGAACACGGTGATCATCTCGAACGGGTTCGCGGCCATGGGCATCAGTGTCCCCGGCGCGATCGCCGCAAAGCTCGTCCACCCGGACCGGAAGGTCGTGGCGCTCTGCGGCGACGGCGGCTTCCTGATGAACAGCCAGGAGCTCGAGACCGCGAAGCGGATCGGCGCGAACATCACGGTCGTCGTCTGGCGGGACGACGGCTACGGCCTGATCGACTGGAAGCAGCG
>DATBGP010000462.1:0-6384 GCA_036557925.1 Candidatus Limnocylindrales bacterium
TCCTGTTCCTCGCGATCGCCGGCGGCGCGGACGTGATCTCGGCCGTGTTCCGCTCCACGATCGTCCAGCTGGCTGCCCCGGACCACCTCCGCGGCCGGGTGACCTCGGTGAACATCCTCGTGGTGACGAGCGGCCCGCGAATCGGGGACATCGAGGCGGCCGTCGTCGCCTCGATCTTCGGCGCCCAGTTCTCCGTCGTGAGCGGCGGCCTGCTCTGCCTGCTCGGGCTCGTCGGCGTCGCGCGCTGGTTCCCGGAGCTCGTCCACCACGTCCGTGACACGGGTCCCGCTGGGACCGCCGAAGGCCCCGCGCCCGACCGAGAGCCCGACCCGGAGCCCGCGCGCCCGCCGGTCCAGGGATCCGCCGCGGAGCCATGACCCGCCCGGTGGGTGCCGGAACCGGCGAGCCCGTCTAGAATCGCCCCATGTCGGCGTCCCTGCCCACGGCGACGGCCCGACACCGCGTCCTGATCGTCGGTGGCGGCTTCGGCGGGCTGTACGCCGCTCGCGAGCTCGGTCACGACGATCGGCTGGCGGTAACCCTCGTCGATCGGCGCAACCACCACCTGTTCGCCCCGCTCCTCTACCAGGTCGCCACCGGCGCGCTCGCGCCCGCCGACATCGCCCAGCCGCTGCGGGCCATCCTCCGCCGTCAGCGGAACACGACCGTCCTGCTCGGCGAGGCGAAGGGGCTGGACGCCGATCGCCGCGAGGTCCGGCTCGACGACGGCGCGGCCCTCGGCTACGACAGCCTGATCGTCGCCGTGGGCGCGCATCACTCGTACTTCGGCCACGACGACTGGGCCGGGATCGCGCCGGGCCTGAAGTCGATCGACGACGCGATCGAGATCCGGCGGAAGATCCTCGTCGCCTTCGAGGCGGCCGAACGGGAGGCCGATCCGCAGCGGCGGGCCGAGTGGCTGACGTTCGTGATCGCCGGTGGCGGGCCGACGGGCGTCGAGCTCGCCGGGGCCCTCGGCGAGATCGCCCGCGACACCCTCCGCCGCGACTTCCGGATGATCGACACCTCGGACGCCCGGATCATCCTGATGGAGGGCACGGACCGGGTCCTGCAGGCGTACCCGCCGTCGGTGTCGGAGTCGGCCTGCCGCCAGCTCGAGCGGCTCGGCGTGACGATCCGGACCGGGACGCGGGTCGTGGACATCGACGAACGGTCGGTGGTCGCCGCGATGGCCGACGGCTCGCGCGAGCGGGTCGCGGCCGGCACGATCCTGTGGGCCGCCGGGGTGCTGGCCTCGTCGTTCGCCCGGGTCGTCGCCGACGCGACCGGCGCCCCCACCGACCGATCCGGCCGGATACAGGTCGAGCCGGACCTGACGGTCCCGGGCCATCCCGACATCTTCGTCGTCGGCGACGCGGCCCTCCAGCGCTGGAAGAAGGACCGGCCGGTGCCGGGCGTCGCCCAGGGCGCGATCCAGACGGGCAGCTACGCCGCGAAGACGATCCGGGCGCGCCTCTCCGGCGAGGCGATGAAGCCGTTCAGGTACTTCAACCGCGGCGACGTGGCGGTCATCGGCCGGCTCTCCGGCGTGACGGACATCCCGTGGCTCGGGCCGTTCGGCCGGCAGTCCGGGTTCCCGGCCTGGTTCCTGTGGCTCGGGATCCACATCGTCTACCTGATCGGGTTCGCGAACCGGCTCGTCGTGATCATCCGCTGGGCGTGGAGCTTCCTCACCCACGGCCGGAACTCGCGGCTGATCACCGGCCAGCCGCTGCTGCCGCCGCTCGTGGAGCCGGTGGGGTCGGAGGTCGCGGCCACGGAAGGGCGCAGAGCCGGCACGGACGGCACCGGGACGGCCGCGGACGGTGCGGGGCCGGACGGGAGCGGGACGCCGGTCGAACTGCCGGCAGCGCCCGAGCCGCCGGAACCGCCCGAACCGGAGCCGGCGGTCAGTCGAACGCGATGACCGAGCGGACGCCCTCCCCGCGGCGCATCGCCGCGAAGGCGTCCTCGAGCCCGTCCAGCCCGATCCGGCCGGTCACGAGCCGGTCGGCCGGCAGTCGCCCGGCGAGGTGCAGCGCCGCGTAGCGTGGGAAGTCCGCGGCCGGGTCCGCCGAGCCGTAGTTCGAGCCGAGGATCCGCCGCCCGCCGTCGACGAACGGGAACGGCTCGAACGACGCTCGGACGCCGAACGGTGTCATCCCGACGAGGCACGCCGTCCCGCCCGTCGGGAGGCAGGCGATCGCCTGCTCGATCGTCGCCGGCAGACCGATCGCCTCGAAACAGGTGTCGGGGCCGCCGTCCGTGGCCTCGCGGACCGCCGCGACGGTCGATGCTGCGCCGTCTGCGCCGTCTGCGCTGGCCAGGACCACGTGCGTGGCTCCCACCGCCCGGGCGAGCTCGAGCTTCTCCGGCACCCGATCGACCGCCACGATCGCGGACGCTCCGGCGATCACGGCGCCCATCACGCACGACAGCCCCACGCCGCCCAGGCCGATCACCGCGACCGACGATCCGGGCCGGACCTCGGCGGTCTTCAGCGCGGCCCCGACACCCGTCGTCACGCAGCAGCCGATCAGGGCGGCGACGTCGGCCGGGACGCCGCCCGGCATCGGGATCGCGGCGGCCGCCGGGACGTTCTGGCGCTCGGCGAACGTGCCGATCGCGCAGTAGGTCAGGACGTCGCGCCCGTCGGCATCCCGCAGGGCCGGGCGCCCGCTCGGCATCCGATGGGTGTACGACGGGCTCGCCGAGCAGCTCCAGACGTGGCCGGCCCGGCATGCCCGGCAGCGTCCGCACGGGATCAGCCACGAGAGGGCGACGAGGACGCCGGGGCGGAGACCCGGGAACGCGTCCTCGACGCCTTCGCCGAGAATCTCGACGACGGCCGCTCCTTCGTGGCCCAGGACGATCGGCCCTTCGCGCTCCCACTCCCCGTCCCGGACGTGCAGGTCCGAGTGGCAGACCCCGGCGGCCAGCATCCGGACGCGGACCTCGCCGGGCCCCGGCGGCGCCAGCCGCAGGCGCTCGATCCGGGCCTCGACGCCGGGTCGTTCGAGGACGGCCCCCCGGATCCAGGTCTCGCTCGTCATCGGAACGCAGGATCGCACGCCGTCGGGCTCACGCGCCGTCTCGCGCACGATCCGGCGAAAACGCGCACCCTGCCACGATGGGATCGATGCCGGACGCCGGGCCGGCCCTCGCGGTCGACCACCTGACGAAGCGATTCGGCTCGCGTGCGGCATTCGAGGACGTCTCGTTCTCGGTCGCCCGCGGCGAGGTCTTCGGCTTCCTGGGGCCGAACGGTGCAGGCAAGACCACGATGGTCCGCACGCTCGGCACGCTCCTCGAACCGTCGGCGGGCTCCGCGACGGTCGTCGGGCTGCCACTGACCGCCGACAACGGCGTCGAGATCCGCCGTCGGACCGCCGTCATGCCCGAATCGCCCGGCCTCTACCTGCGCCTGAGCGTCCGCGAGAACCTGGACTGCTTCGCCGGCCTCTACGGGACGGAGGCTCCACGTCGCCGGATCGAGGCTGCGCTTGCTGCCGTCAACCTGGCCGACCGCGCCGAAGACCCGTGCGGGACCCTCTCGAAGGGCCTCCGTCAGCGCGTCGCCCTCGCGCGTGCCCTGCTCAGCGATCCGCAGCTGCTGTTCCTCGACGAACCGACCGCCGGCCTCGACCCGGTCGCGGCCCGCGAGGTCCACGCGCTCATCGAAGGCCTGCGTGAGCGGGGCGTCACGATCTTCCTCACGACGCACCGGCTGGAGGAGGCCGAGCGGCTCTGCGACCGCGTCGCGATCCTGCGGACCTCGCTCCGGACCATCGGCCGGCCCGCGGAGCTCCGCGCCCAGCTCTTTGCCGCCGCATTGACGGTCGCGACCGCCGCGCCGCTCCCGGATCCGGCTGCCGTCTTCGCCGGCCTGCCGGGCGTCACCGGTTGGCGGGCGGATGGTGCGGGCCGCTATGAGCTCGCCGTCGCCGATCCCGCAGTCGCTGCCCCGGCAGTCACCCGGGCGCTCGTCGCCGCCGATGCCGACGTGCTGTCCATCGTGGAGGCCCACCACTCGCTGGAGGACGTCTACCTCGAGCTGATCGAAGACGACCCGGAGACGGTCGCCCGATGACGATCGACGGCGGGCGCGTCCGCGCCATCTTCCGCAAGGAGATCCGGGAGATCCAGCGCAACCGCTCGTTGCTGCTGGCGATGAGCGTGCTGCCGCTCGTCTTCCTCATCCAGCCGCTCGTGGCCGTGCTCGGCCTGTCCGAACGCGCGGCCGGTGCGCTCCGCGACGAGCACGTCCTGCTCTACCTGCTCGGCATCCCGATCCTGGTGCCGCCCGTGATCGCGGCCACGGCGATTGCCGGCGAGCGCCAGCAGGGCACGCTCGAGCCGGTCCTGACGACGCCGATCCGGCGCGAGGAGCTGCTGCTGGGGAAGGCCCTGGCGGCCCTCGTCCCCTCGATCGCCATCGCGCTCGTCGTCGACGCGCTCTTCCTGATCGTGGTCGCCGTCTTCGCGCAACCGGGGATCGCGTCCTCGATGGTGAACGCCCCGGACCTGATCGCCCAGCTGGTCTTCATCCCGTTGCTCGCCGCGTGGTCGGTCTGGGTCGGGCTCGCCGTCTCGACCCGGACGAGCGACATGCGCGTCGCGCAGCAGCTGGCACTGCTCGCCAACGTGCCGCTCGTCTTCGTCGTCGCGCTCGTCGCCTTCGGCGTCATCGAGCCGACGCGCCAGCTGGCGATCACCCTCGCGGTCGCCCTGGTCATTCTCGACACGTCGGGCTGGCGGGTCGCCGCGCGACTCTTCGACCGGGAGCGACTGATCGCGGGCACCCGCGACTGACCGAAAGCAGCTGCCGAACCCGGGACGTCAGCCGTTCGGGGTGATCGTGACGGTGCCGACCATCCCGTACGCCTCGTGACCGGGCAGGTGACAGATGAACTGCTCGGATCCGGCGGTCGTGAACGTCACGGTCGTCCGCCTCTCGGACAGTGCGGGGATCGAGATCTCCGTCGGCCGGGCGTTGTGCACCGGCTCCGTGCCGGTCCGGTGACGCTCGTGGAGGGCCGCGTCGCCGACGATCCACTCGTGATCGATGGGGTCGGTGTTCACGATCCGGAACGTCACCGGTCGCCCGACCGGGACGGTCACGGCCGCGGGCTCGTAGTGCGAGAAGTGGATCGTGATGTCGATCACGATCGGGTCGTCGGCATGGGCGACGGCGTTCGCGCCGACGCCCGTCAGGACCGCGAGGCCGAGTGCGAGGGCCATGCCGAGGACCGCCCGTCGCGTACCGCTGGTCATCGTCGTCATCGACCGTCGACGGCGGACGGGCCGGACCCGCCCGCCGTCCGAGGCCTCAGGATCCCGACGGCCGCGGGCCGATCCGGAGCGAGCCGACCAGCCCGACCCCCATCAGCCCGATCCCGGCGAACGCGAGGGCGAGGAGCACCCGCCCGACATCCACCGCCGCGTTGACCGCCGGCGAGCCCGGCAGCGCGAGGCCGGCATCGATCGCCGAGGGCCGGCCCGCGCCGGATGCGTCCACCGCCAGGTCGTAGCCGATCTGGCGCGCCTCTCCATCCACGGCCACCTTCGTCAGCCACGCGGACGTCGGCACCCACTCCATCCCGCGGTCGCTCCGCAGGTCCGAGAGGAGGCTGTCCGAGGCGTCCTCGCTCGCATCGAGCCGGATCCCGTTCGAGCCGTTCGGGACCGGCAGGAGCGCCGGCGCGCGATCGGTCAGGAGGTACACGTCGGCCTGGACCGGCTCGCCGCCGGTCTTGCCGAGGGCGAGGATCCGGAGCGGGACCCACGGGTTCTTCGTGGGGATCGTGATGTGGACCGGCGTCCCGTCGCCCACCTGCTGGCCGCGCTCCTTCGCCTTGTCGGCGTCGAACGCCGCGGCCAGGAAGATCTGGCTGCGCTGGGCGTAGAAGTCGAGGACCTCCGGCGCGTCGGCCGGGAGGCGGAAGCCATGGGCGGTCGCCCACTCGCCGATGTCGGCCGCGCCGCCCTTCAGGACGGTGATGTCGAGGGCGTCGATCTCGGCCGTCATCAGCACCTCGGCGCCGCCCGCGGTCGATGCCGCCGGAGAGGCCTCTCGCAGGGCGAAGAAATCGATCGGCTGCGTCTCCCGGATGAGGCGCTGGAGGGTCCAGTCGCCGCCCTTCACGACGCTCGTCGGGATGCCCGGCAGGGGCGTGATCGATCCGAAGGCCCCGCCGCCGCCCGCGAACTGGAAGGCGGTGACGTAGTGCTCGACGCCGTCGTGGTAGCCGGCGAACGTCGTCGTCCGGAGCAGGTTGACCGCCCCGTTCGGGCCGATGAGCCCGCCGCAGGCGAGGGCCGGCGTCGCCGCCAGGAAGATCGCAAGCGCCGCGGCCGAGACCCCGAGCGCGACGCGTCCCCCGC
>DATBGP010000463.1:0-5245 GCA_036557925.1 Candidatus Limnocylindrales bacterium
CGCAAGCACCGGCAGCGTCCAGGCGTCGTCGCCGGCGAGGACCGCGACGTCACGCGGCCGATCGCGGCAGATCCGGGCGATCTGCTCCAGGTTGCCGCTCGCCTCCTTGATCGCGACCACCCTTGGATGCTCGGCGAGCCGAAGGAAGACGTCGGCCGGGACGTTCGTTCCGGTCCGCGACGGCACGTTGTAGACGACGATCGGGAGGTCGCCGTCGTCGGCGATCGCCCGGAAGTGCGCCTCGAGCATCCGGCCGTCGGGCCGGTTGTAGTAGGGCGCGACGACCAGCGCGACGTCGGCCCCGAGCTCGGCCGCCCGGCGCGTGGCGGCGACCGTCGCCGCCGTGTCATTCGTGCCGGTGCCGGCGATCACGGGCACGCGCCCGCGGGCAGCGCTCTCGCGGACCGTCTCGACCGTGATGGCGATCACCCGGTCGCGCTCGACGGGGGTGAGGGTCGGCGCCTCCCCGGTCGTGCCGACCGGGACGAGGCCGTCGATGCCGGCGAGGACCTGCCAGCGGACGAGGCGGCGGAGGGCCTCCTCGTCCACCGCGCCGTCGGCGGCGAACGGCGTGACGAGGGCGGTGAAGGCGCCACGGAGGGCGGGCCGGGGACGGGGCGTGGTGCGGTCCAAGGAAAGCATCGGAGTCTCCTGAGGTGTCGAGGGTGTCGGCGTCAGGCCGCGGGACGAGCCGGTCGGTCGACGGGTGGACGGGATCGCTCGAGGAGGTCGTCCACGACCCGATCGAAGGGCTGGATGCCCGGCGCGCGATCGGTGGCCCGGAGCCAGTCGATGGCGGCGAGGGCGCCCGCCGCGTAGGCAGATCGGTCGCGGGCGGTCAGCCGGAGCTCGATCGTCTCGCCCGCGGCGTCGAAGGCGACCGTGTGGTGGCCGGGCATGGCGCCGGATCGCACGATCGCGACCTCCTCCATGTCGATCGGCAGGTGCCTCTCGATTCGGCGAACAATCTCGCGGGCCGTCCCGGAAGGTCGATCTGCCTTCGCCCGTCGATGCCACTCGACGATCGCCGGCTCGAAGCCACCGAGCGCCGCCGCTTCTTCGGCTGCCTCGCTGACGAGGCGGAGGAAGAGCGCCGCGCCGAGCGAGAGGTTCGACGCGACCACGGCGGTCGCGCCCGCGTCCAGGAGGCGATCCGCGACGGACGGGCGCACCGCGTCCCAACCCGTCGTGGCGATCACGAACCGCCGGCAGCCGGCCTGGAGACCCGCCTCGAGGTTCGGCAGGACCGACCGTCCGCGCGACGCCTCGACGATCAGGTCGGCGCCCGTCAGCGCGGCCGCGTCGTGCGTCCCGGTGGGGGGACGACCCATGACGGCCGCCCGCTCGGCGCGCTCCCCGAGCGCCGTGGCGACCGCCCAACCCAACGGGCCGTCGCCGAGGATGAACATGGACATCGATGGTGCCTCCTCGTCGTTCCGAGGCGCCGCCGGAAGGGAGGCCGATCGTCCGCCGGACGAATCGAAGAGCCGCGGTCACCGGCTGGTGTCCGCGGCCCTGGAGCCTCCGTGCCCGGAGGCTCCTGTCGGTCGTTCGCTCGCGCGCCGTCAGAGCCCCAGGGCCCGTGCCTCCCGGCAGGGCCGCCAGAGCTTCTTCTTGGCCTCCACGGTCACGAAGATGCGGCGCATATGCATACCTTGCATCGTCGGTGGAAAAGATGCAAGCCGCTGGACGTTGCCGTTCGGTGAAGCTTGCCGGCCGAGTGTCGTTGCCCGACCGACCGAATCCGGTAGACTCCCGGGGCTCACGCCCGGCCGCGGCCGACGCGCGTGTCCACGGTGGCCTTAGCTCAATCGGCAGAGCACTGGATTGTGGCTCCAGAGGTCACGGGTTCGAACCCCGTAGGCCACCCCAACCCACCCGAGCGGACGGCTTCGTCAGCGGCTACCCGCGCCTTCCCGGGCGATGGCGTCGGCCACGATGGGGGCCGATCGATCGAAGCCGCGGAACACCAGCCACAGGCCGAGCAGCAGCTCCCAGGCGAACATGAACAGGCCGCCGACGCCCTGCCAGATCCCGCCGGGCTGGGTCAAGCCGACGACGATCGCGGCGACCGAGGAGAGGTAGATCGGCCCGCCGACCAGTCCGATCGTCGGGATGGGACGCGGTACGAGACGAGACCGGTACAGGAGTGTGCCGAGCAGGAGCGCGTTCAGCCCGGCCATGCCGGGCCCGAGCACGAACGTCCAGTCGCGGACCGCGACGAGGCCGCGGGCCACCGGGACAAACGACGCGGCCTCGCCGCTCGCCGCTCCGTCCTGCCGGAGTGTCACGATCGCGAGGATGCTGACCACCCCGATGACGATGACCGCGGCCTCGAACATCCGGCTCGTCACGAACCCGAGCGCGAGGCCTTCGTGCTCGAGCTTCACGACGGAGAACAGGACCACGGCCGTGCCGATGCAGGCGAGCGCGTTCACGAGGTCGAGGAGCGCGCCGAGGGAGACCTGCGCATCTGCGCCCGAACCCGTGACGTACGCGGCCGGATCGTCCAGGACCGGCGCGAGCAGGAAGACCGCGGGGATGGATGCAGCGAAGGTGACGAGGTAGAGGGCCCCGCCGACGAGCGCCGTCCGCCGCGTTGGATCACGAACGGCCGCGCCAGTCAACTGGACTCCTCCCGCTCCTCCACGTCCTCGACCTCCAGCGACTCGATCAGGCGGCGCAGCTCGGCCACCTCGTCGCGCAGCGCCCGGAGCTCCGCTGCCGTCTCGGAGTCAGACGCTGCGGCGACGCTGCCGGCCGCCGGGCCCCGTGGGGGCGCGCCGTCCGGGATCGGGATGTTGTGGATCCCGCCGAAGGCCTCGTCGATCGAGTCCCGGTCGAGGCCGGCGCCGGCGATCCCCAGGCGGTGGTGGGGCCGCCGCAGGAACCACTGGGCGAGGAAGCTGGTCAGGACGCCGAAGATCCCGATCCCCACGGCCATCGTCAGGACGCCGATGAACCGCCCCTCCGGCGTGACCGGATAGCGGTCGCCGTAGCCGACGGTCGTGATGGTCACGAAGGCCCACCAGAACGCGTCGCCCCCGGTCTTGATGTTCGAGCCGGGCGCCGGCGGCTCGACGTAGGCCATCACGGAGCTGCCGATGAGGATCACGAGGATCGCGGCGGTGGCCACCAGATAGCCCGCAACCTGGGCGCGATGCTCGACGAGGTCGTCGACGAGGTCGCCGGGGTCGCGGCCGCGGAGCTCGCGCCGGACGCGGTCCAGCCGAAAGATCCGGAGGACCCGGAGGATCGGGAAGGTCGGGATCGACCCCGACAGGTCGACGACGCCGGTCGGGATCGAGCGCCCGGGTGCGGGCCCGAAGACGTAGGCCCGCCGATCGGGAGCGTTCCACCAGGAGCGGGCCGTGTCGCCGAAGAAGATCAGGCAGAGCAGCTGGTCGGTGCCGGTCAGGATCTCGTCGACCTCGGGGGTGTCGACCAGGTAATGCAGGGCGACGACGATCAGCGAGAGGATCGTCAGGAAGCCGATGAAGATCTCGTACGTCGGCTGGTTCGGACCGTTCCGGCCCATGTCGCGAAACTTCGTCCGCCCCGTCCTGGACGGCCCCGGATCCGCCATCGACCACCTCCGTGCTGCGAGCTCGCGCGGCGATCCTAGAACGTCGCGGCGGCGCGGTGAAACCGGTCGGCCTCCCCGCGGCGAAGTCGGGTCTAGACTTGCCCGACGGCGGACGCCTCCGCAGGCACGGCGGCCGGACGACATTCCGGCGGTCTCAGGCGCTTCTCAGCGACGCCGGAGACGCTCCCGCGGAGGCTCCGTCGACGGGGGAAGCGCTTCCCGTGGCAGCACAGCACGGAGTTCCGCGCTCGGATGACCGGCGAGAAGGACCCGCAGCCGCGCACCGATCCTCGGCCGGGCCCGAGGCGGATCGACCGCGCACGGGGCGGGGCGCGCCGAGCCACGCCGTTCATCGCCGGCATCGTCGCGACCTTCATCGCGATCGTCCTGTACGGGATCGTCAATCCCGCCAAGCCGCCACTGACCACGGCCGACGTCAACCAGGCCATCGCCAGCGTCCTGGCCTCGCAGACCCCGGCACCGCCCCGTTCGGAGCTCGTCTACCAGGCCGTCGCGCCGTCCCTCGTGCTCATCGAGACCGACGTTCCGGGCTCGTCGTCCGCGTCGGGCGAGGCGCTCGGCACGGGGGTCGTCGTGAGCGACGCCGGCGCGATCCTGACCGCCCTCCACGTGGTCTCGGACGCGACGTCGATCAAGCTGACGTTCGCCGACGGCACGGTCGCCCACGGTACGGTCGTCAGCCGGGTCCCCGAGTCCGACATCGCCGTCGTCCAGCCGGACGCCCTGCCGAAGACGCTCATTCCGGCGACCCTCGGCAACCCAGCTGCGATGCATGTCGGTAGTGAGGCCTATGTCGTCGGCAACCCGTTCGGGCTGTACGGATCGTTGAGCGCGGGCGTCGTCTCCGGCCTGGACCGGACGTTCCAGCTCCCGAACAGCGACACGGTGGTGAAGGGCCTGATCCAGGTCGACGCCGCGGTGAACCCGGGGAACTCCGGCGGGCCGCTCGTGGACCGCGACGGCCGCGTGGTCGGGATCGTGACCGCGCTCCTCAACCCCACCAAGCAGGACGTGTTCATCGGGATCGGCCTGGCCGTCCCGATCGATGTCGCAGGCGGCGCCGCCGGCCTGCCCGCGTATTGACCGACTGGAGGAGGTGACGCCCGTGACCCTCGACCCGAACGCCGGCCCGACCGACGTCCTGCGTTCCGACGGCGGACGCCCGGCCGTGCCGATGGAGCGCCTCCTCTACGAGGTGAAGAAGATCATCGTCGGGCAGGACCACCTGCTCGAGCGGATGGCGGTCGCGCTGCTGGCCCGCGGCCACCTCCTCGTCGAGGGCGTGCCGGGCCTCGCGAAGACGATGGCCATCAAGGCCCTCGCCCAGGCGATCGGCGGCGACTTCAAGCGGATCCAGTTCACCCCCGATCTCGTCCCGGCGGATCTCGTCGGAACCCGGATCTACAACCAGAAGACCGGCGACTTCACGACCTCGCTCGGGCCGGTCTTCACCAACCTCCTCCTCGCCGACGAGATCAACCGGGCGCCGGCGAAGGTCCAGTCGGCGCTGCTCGAAGTGATGCAGGAGCGGCAGGTCACGATCGCCCACGAGTCGCACCGGGTCCCGAACCCGTTCCTCGTGCTCGCGACCCAGAACCCGATCGAGACCGAGGGCACGTACGCGCTGCCCGAGGCCCA
>DATBGP010000464.1:0-12691 GCA_036557925.1 Candidatus Limnocylindrales bacterium
TCGACTGCAACGAACGCCGAGACGAGGCGTCGAGGGATCGTGGAACCGTGAGTCGAGCGCGCAATCGAGCCCCAGCAACGTGACCGCGGAGCCCGCCGGCCGACCCGTGCCGGATCCGCCGGATGCGCGCGCCTCGAATGACGAGCCGGCCGGCGCCGCAACCGCGTCGATCACCCGCCTGATCGAGCCGCCGCCGGCGAGCGCCGAGAAGCAGCTCCTCGAGCCGGATCAGCTCGACGTCGTCCTCGCCTCGATCAGCGCCGGGATCAGCGTCCAGGATGCGAGCGGCCGCCTCGTCTACGTCAACGCGCTCGCGGCCGCGATGGCCGGCTTCGAGTCGCCGGACCTGATGCTCGCCGCGACCCCGGCGGAGATCCTGTCCCGGTTCTCGCTGATCAGTGAGGACGGTCAGCCGATCCCCGCGTCCGACCTGCCGGGCCGCCGGATCCTCGCCGGGGAACCACCACCCGAGCCGATGCTCATCGGCTTCCGGCTCGCGGACGGCGTCGAGCGCTGGTCCATGCTCCACGCCCGCGGCGCGATCCTCGCCGACGGTGCGCCGGTCGTCGTCAATACGTTCCACGACGTCACGCCGCGGGTGGAATCGGAGCGACGGGTCCGCGAGCGGGAGACCCGCTACCGGGACATGGCCGAGCAGCGGCGCCGCGCCGAGGATCGCCTCGAGTCCGTGCTCCGGCACATGCCGGTCGGGGTGATCCTCGTCGACGCTTCGAACGGGCAGCTCCTGTTCGCGAACGACGCGGCGCGCCGCCTGCCCCACATCCGGTTCCGGGTCGGCGAGGGCCTCCACTACCTGGGCAACCCGGGCTTCCGCCAGGACGGCTCGTCCGTCGGCGACGAGGAGTGGCCCCTGCGACGGGCCCTCCACGGCGAGTCCGTCCAGAACGACGTGCTCACCATCCAGAACGCCGCGGGCGACCGCCGGACGTACAGCATCAGCGCGGGCCCGATGCACGATCGCAGCGGCGGGATCGATCTCGTGATCGAGACGGTCACCGACATCACCGAGCGCGTCGTCGCCCAGCAGCGGGAGCAGTTCCTCGCCCGCGCCACCGAGGTCCTCGGCTCGTCACTCGACTACGAGGAGACCCTCCAGGCCGTCGCCAACCTCGCGGTCCCGACGTTCGCCGACTGGTGCCTCGTCCAGCTCGCCGACGAGGAGGGCCATCCGCGCCGGATCGCCGTGGCCCACCGCGATCCGTCGATGATCGAGCTCGCGCTCCGGACATCGGCCGACTACCCGCCCGACATGGACTCGCCGACCGGTCCGGCGGCGATCCTCCGCGACGGGCACACCGAGTTCTTCCCGGACATCACCCCGGAACAGGTCGACGCCGCGGCCCGCGACGATCGCCACCGCGAGATGCTGCGCGTGCTCCAGCTGCGCTCGGCGGTGTCGGTCCCGCTCGCGACCGCCGGCCGGATCATCGGCGTCCTCACCCTCGTGAACGGCGAGTCCGGACGGCGGTTCGAGGACGGCGACGTCGCGTTCGCGGAGGCGCTGGCCGCGCGGGCGGCCGCGGCGATCGAATACGCCCGCCTGTTCCGCGAAGGCGTCCGGTTCAAGCGGCTCCTCGACGCCACGAGCGACGCCGTGCTCCTCGTGGACGTCGACGACGGCGAGATCGTCTACGCGAACCAGGGCGCCGTCGAGCAGCTCGGCCGCCCGGTCGAGGAGCTGCTCGGGTCCCGCCTCCACGACCACCTCGACACCCCGGACGCGACCGCGATCCAGACGGCGATCGAGGCTCTCTCCGGCGACCGGGTCGATGCCCGAACCGAGACGCTCCACCTCGTCCGGCCGGCCGGTCCGACGATCCCGGTCGAGGTCCGCCTCCAGCCCGTCAACGTCCCGGCCGAGCCGCCGCGGATCCTCGCCGTCGCCCGCGACCTGCGCGAGCGGGTCCAGGCCGAGGAGACGCTCCGGACCCTCGCCGCCGCGGAGCATGCCCGGGCCGCCGAGCTGAACGCGGTCATCCGGGCGATGGGCGAAGGCGTCTTCGTCTGCGACCGCGAGGGACGGATCATCCTCGCGAACCCGGCGGCCGAGGACGTCTTCCCCGACGTCGAGGAGACGACCTACGCCGACATCCTCGCGGAGCTCGACGATCCCGACGAGCTCGCGCCGGTCCTCGGCCGGGCCGGCGGTCCCGTGGAGCTCCGGGCCCGCCGCGGCGAGGAGCGCTGGATCGAGGTCTCGACCTGGCCGGTCAAGGCCGATCGCGCGAGCGACCTGCGCGACGAGACGATCGTCGTCCTCCGCGACGTCACCGTCGCTCGCCAGGCCCAGGCGGTGCGCGACACGTTCATCGGCGTCCTCTCCCACGAGCTGCGGACGCCGGTCACGACGATCTACGCCGGGGCGAAGGTCCTGTCCCGGCCGGGCGAGCTCGCCCCGGAGACGCGGGAGGAGATCTTCGGCGACATCGTCATCGAGTCCGAGCGACTCCACCGCCTCGTCGAGGACGTCGTGGCGATGACCCGCTTCGGCGACGAGGGCGGCGACGTCGGCGCCGAGCCGGTCCTCATCCAGCGCCTGCTGCCGGCGGTCGTCGTGTCCGAGGAGGCGCGCTGGCCGGGCGTGACGTTCGAGGTGGACGTCCCCGGCGGGCTGCCGACGGTCATCGCCGACCCGACCTACGTCGAGCAGGTCGTCCGGAACCTCCTGTCGAACGCCGCGAAGTACGGTGGCCCCGGCGCGTCCGTCCGGGTCGGGGTCGAGGGGACCGAGACGGAGGTGATCGTCCGGATCGTCGACGACGGCCCGGGCTTCCCGGCCGGCGAGGCGGACCAGCTGTTCGAGCTGTTCTTCCGGTCGGCCGAGACGTCGCGGACCGCGTCCGGCGCCGGCATCGGGTTGTTCGTGTGCGCCCGCCTCATCCGGGCGATGGGCGGCCGGATCTGGGCCCGCAACGTATCCGGCGGCGGCGGCGCCGAGTTCGGGTTCGCCCTGCGGGTGATGGCGGAGGACTGAGCCCCGGCTCGCCGCCAGCCGACCTCGTCGTCGGCCTCAGATCCAGCGACGCCAGCGGGCCACGACGAGGATCAGCGCGGCGAACGCGAGCATGACGGCCAACACGACGAAGAAGTTCGCCGACTCGTCGAAGAACGCCAGCTTGAAGTTCATGCCCATGACGCCGGCCAGGACCACGCCCGGCAGGGCGACCGCCGAGATCAGGGTGAGCACCTTCATCGTGTCGTTCGTTCGCTGCGACGCCCGGCCCAGGTAGAGGTCGAACGAGCCGACGAGCAGCTCCCGGGCGTTCTCGACACCGTCGATCGCGCGCTCCAGGCGCTGGATGATCCCCGGCCACAGGCTGCCGAGATCGGAGCGCAGCTCGAAATCCGGTCGCTCGAGCGGGAGGAGCGCCTCGCGGTTCGGAGCAAGCGCGCGTCGCAGGCGGGCGATTCGCCGGCGCAAGGCCAGGACGGAGCCCAGGAAGGCGTCGTCGCGACGGCTCCGGACGGCGACCTC
This sequence comes from Candidatus Limnocylindrales bacterium, assembly GCA_036557925.1. Lineage (GTDB taxonomy): Bacteria > Chloroflexota > Limnocylindria > Limnocylindrales > CSP1-4 > CF-46. The sequence continues at coordinate 3,497 of DATBGP010000464.1, forward strand.
GTCGAGCCGGTCAATGGCCTCCTCGATCGACTCGATCTGCCGGAAATAGGCGGCGAGGATCGCGTCGAGCAGCCCGGCGGTGAAGCCGACCGCGTCGAGCATGCCCAGGTCCCGCTCGCGCTGGATCTCGTCGCGGTAGTCCTCGAGCGAGGCGATCGGCTGGTCGTGCACGGTGAGGACGTGGTTGGGCCCCACGAGGATGTCGACTTCGCGGCGCCGAACCTCCTCGTCGTCCGGGTCCACCGCCCCGATCGTCAGAACCACCCGGTCGGGAAGACGCAGCAGCTTGGCCCGGCCGTCCTGGCCCGCCAGCCGGTCGAGAGCCTCGGGCTCCAGCCCGATCGTCGCGGCGACGACCCGCAGGTCCTCGGGGCGTCGCCCGTCCAGGTCGATCCAGAGCAGCTGCTTGTCGCCGAGCTTCGGCGACTTGCCCGCCACCAGCTCGAGCTCGCGGTCTTCTCCTGTCGCGTCGTAGAGGACGGCGCGGATCGTCACCGGATCAGCGCCAGCACCCCCGCGGCGACCACGGCGATGATCGCCATCACGACCTCGACCAACCGCATCCCCCGGTCACCATCCTCCGGATGCGCGACCGCGGCGATCGTCTCGCGGATCATCGATACGCTCCCCTGTCTGGCAGCCGAGCTGCCGATCAGATCGTGTCACCCCGGTCATCCCGCGTCAGGGGGGTCTCCGCCCGGTTGTCCGGCGGCCGGCCCCCGAGGGCCGGCCGGTCGGAGCTCCCGCCCGCGTCGGTGGTCGACGAGGCGCTGCGGTGAAGCGGCGCATCGTCGATGTGCCCGGCAGGATCGAGCGCAGCCAGTCGCAGGAAGCAGCGCGCCGCCGGGCCGTTCGTATCACGCCCATTGCACGTCCCCACGAAGGGCCGATCATGGCGCGTCCGCGCACCGGAGGGCCGCGTCCGGGCCCGCGGCGCGACCCGGGTCCACGACGTCGCGTCGCCCCGTCCCTGACCGTCGGCGTCACGTTCGCGGCGTTGTCGATGGCGTGTTGGTGAGCTTCCCGCCGTGGGCCGTGCGGGAGTGCGGGCTGAGAGATGCCTGCAACGGTCGTCGACCTCTCGACCGGGCGGTCGTTTCCCTCGCCTGCGTACCGTCCCACGGGTGGTCGCCCCGGCCACGCACGGCGCCTCGATCCGGGCGCCCGGCAAATCGGAGGAACCCGCCACCATGATGAAGCGCATCCTGCTTGCACTCGCCCTCGCGGCCTCGCTTGCCGGCGCCGCAGTCGCCTGCAACAGCCCGTCGTCCACCACATCCCCGTCGCTCGGCGCCCCGTCCGAGGCCGCGCCGTCGCTCTCGACCGAGTCCGGCGCGCCGTCGGAGGCCGCGCCGTCAGAGGCCGCCCCGAGCGCCTCCTGACCGACGCCGACCCCAGTCGCGACGCCCCCGCCCGGTTCGCCGGCGGGGGCGTCGCCGTGCTCGCGCCTGCGATGCGGATGTGATGTTCCGGACGCCGGTCGGCGGAGCACCGCAAGGCCCCTCGCCGGACACTCCACTCGGCTCCGCCATCCGACCCGGCTCGTCCGGACCAGCACGCTGGCGGGGACCGGCCCGCCGACTGAATCCTGGGTCGGTCGGGCACCACTTCCGCCATGCGGCGCCGGCGAGACGACGACATCGACCGGCGCCGCATCGCCGTCTCCGGACCGCGATCGGATCACCCCATTCGCATGGCTGCGTCGCGCCAATCCGCCCGTCATCGGCCTGTCAGGCCGTTGCAACGAGGAAGGCCGTCCCGGTAGGCACGCTGAGGATCAGGGCACCCGAGACTTCGCCGTACCCGGTTCCCGGGGGGCAGTCCGGAACCGGTCCAACCAGGGATGGAGGCCAGGACCTCATGAACATCATCGCGTGGATCGTCCTCGGTGCGATCGCCGGCTATCTGGCCGGCTTCCTCGTCCGGGGTGACGAGGGGCTCGGCGTCATCGGGCATATCGTGCTCGGCATCGTCGGCGCGCTCGTCGGCGGCTTCCTCGCCGGCGTCCTCTTCAACTCGGACCCCATCAACGGCCCGTTCGACCTCAGCTCGATCGTCGTCTCGGTGATCGGCGCGATCATCGTCGTGGTGGTCGTGAACGCGGTCACCGGCCGGACCCGGACGGGTCGCGGCGCGATCTAGGGACCATCCGCGGAGCAGCGGCTCCGCACCAGGCCCACGAACGCCCACCGACCCGGTGGGCGTTCCGATTCCCGCGACGCCGGTCCGCCGGCTCGCTCAACAAGGAGACCATCGATGTCCGAGATCCTCGAGACGATCGACGTGAACGTGCCGGTCCGGACCGCCTACGACCAGTGGACCCAGTTCGAATCCTTTCCGCGGTTCATGGACGGGGTGAAGTCCGTCCGCCAGCTCGACGACACGACCCTCGACTGGGTCGCCGACGTCGGCGGTCGCGAGAAGCAGTGGACGGCGAAGATCACCGAGCAGAAGCCCGACGATCGCGTCGCCTGGAAAGCCGTGGACGGCGCCCACAATGCCGGCGTCGTGACCTTCCACCGGCTCGACGAGGGCCGGGCGCGGGTGGCCCTCCAGCTCGACGTCGACCCCGAAGGCCCGATCGAGAACGTCGGCGATGCCCTCGGCCTTGTCCGCCGTCGCGTGAAGGGCGACCTCGAGCGGTTCAAGGAGTTCATCGAGTCGAGCGGTCGAGAGACCGGAGCCTGGCGCGGGACGGTCCGACAGCAGACGAGCTGACCGGCGGGCGCGCTTCGCGACCCCACGACGGCGGGGAGCGCCCCGCCGTCGTCGCGTGTCCGGACCCCCGGAATCCGGGTCCCGACGCGATTGCCAGTCCGGTGCAACGCCCAACGGCCGCGGCTCGCGTCCGAGCGGATGGGACCGCCCGCTACGTTCCGGGGCATGCGGACGATCTTCATCGACGGCTCGGCGGCGTTCGACCCCGACCTCGCCGACCGGCTGGCCCTGCTCGCCGACGCCGGGACCCACCTCGTGCTCGTCGCCGGGACGAGCCACGTCGCCGCGGAGCTCAGCGCCTGGACCAGCCGCGTCTCGTCGTTGCCGGACGAGCCGCCCCGCGGATCCTGGTACCTGACCGCCGACGCCGGCACCTGTCGCGACCGCCAGCCGGGGCTCCGGACCGTCCTCATCGGACCGCGTGACGACGGGCTCCGGCCCACCCGCTGCGACTCGACCGCCCGCGACCTCCGCGAGGCAGTCCTGGAGATCCTGGCCGCGGACGCGATGGGCTGAGCGGCCGTCGAGCCGGCTCAGCCGGGACCGGGTCGCGCCAGCGGGGATGCAAGGCCCCGGACAGGCGCCTGCAAGCCCGGCGACCGACGACTTGAGGCCTGCGTGACCGGGCGGCGGAGAGACTGGATCGGCGGGTCCTCGACCACTGGGGGTCCGGGGACCCGCGCGATCATCGTCGCCCGGGCCGATCGCTCGTCGGTCGGCCCGGGCGGTCCCGATTCCGGTCGCGTCCGCTGCCGGTCGCTCGTCCGGTGCTCCGGCCCCGTCGTTATGCGGATGCAATGTCTGACCGGCCGGCTGGCAGACGCGCGGAGGGCGCGCTTCCCTACGATTCACGAGTGCCGCGACGCTGATGCGTCCGGCCTGCAATCGAACATTTCCGCGTGGAGGCGCTTGTGACGGGGCGTCTTCACCCCCGATCCCGCGGACGCCCGGAGCCCCCTCCTCCGGGCGTTCCGCACGTCTTGCTCCGGTTGCTGCCCGGGCCCGGGACGCCGTCGACCAGGCGGCCCGTCCCCGCGGACACGAAACGGCCCGGCCGGTGGATCACCGGCCGGGCCGTTCAGCGCTCGGGTCGAGGTCAGCGCTGGCGCGTCGCCCCCCGGCGGCCGCCATTGTGCCGGTCGAAGAGGGTGAAGCCCATCGCGGTCCCCGGGACGAGAGCCAGGAGGACGAGCAGCCGGTTGGCGCCGCCGAGGAGGAGGCCGAGGGCCAGGCCCAGGGAGAGGGCCGTCCCGACGGTGAGCACCTCGTCCGACTCGCTCTGGATGAGCTGGTTCGCCCGACCCAGCTGGAGGCCGGCCTCGTTGGCCGCATCCGGGAGGCGGGAGGCCGCGGCCGACGCCTTGTCGGCGACGTCGGTGGCGATCCCCTTCGCCGTGGCGGCGACATCGTTCGCCGCCGCAGCCAGGTCGTCGGTGCCGTTGGTCGCGGATCCGCTCCGCTCGGTGGTGGTCATGTGGTGTCCTCCGTGGGGTCTGGGCCTCTCGAGGTCGAACGCCGGGCTCCCGGGCGTCGATCGGAGCCGACGGTACGGCCAGCCGGGGAGCAGCCGGAGTGCCCCGCCCCGGCGCGCAGTTGCAGGCACGTGACAGCGCGCTCCAGGTGACGGGCCGCCCGGTCCGCCGGCCCGGGGGCCCGCGGTCGACTGCAATCGCGCTGTCACCCGCCGGCGGCCGGACGGAGGTCCGCCCAGAGGTTCGGCCGTCTAGGTTCGGAGACAGCGGGCCGACCTGAGCGGCCCACACAGGAGGTCACGAGACATGACGTACGACGATGTCAAGGCGGACGCCAAGGAGACGATGCGCGACGTCGAGAACAAGTCGAAGGAGGCCTGGCGCAAGGCCGACGGCGACGAGAGCCCGTCCGACAAGATCGCGAACGCCGGTGACGACGTCCGCGACGCGCTCGGCAATGCCGGCGACGAGCTCCGCCGCGGCGCGAGCCACATCGACGACCAGAAGCCGGACGATCGCCCGTAGCGATCGGACCACCACCGATTCGACGCCCCCGCGGGTTCCGACCCGCGGGGGCTTCTTCGTGTCCCGGGGCCCGCGGAGGTGCGCGGTCCTCGCGGGATCAGCGCTCCGTCCGGATGGCCCCCGACGGCGGATCGAACGACTCGCCGCACCACGCGCAGGCCTCCCAGTCGATCGAGACGGCGCCTCCGCACCGGTCGCAGCGATGGCCGAGCGTTGCCCGGCAGCGGGGGCAGATCAGCCAGTCGTCGTCAACGGGCTTCCGGCAGGACGGGCAGAGCGAGAAGTCGGTCTCGGCCTCCAGGGCCGCGTCGCGGAGCTCGCTCATCCGGGCGTCGGCAACGGTCACCCGCGGGCGGACGGCGAAATGGAGGAGGAGCGCGAACGGGAAGAGGATGGGCGAGGCGACGATCACGAGCCCGGCGGTCGCGTACGGCACGTAGGAGTTCGCGGTCCTTCGGCGCATGTCGACGAAGGCCCAGAGCGCGGACGCCAGCCACACGATCACGACATAGCCGGCGGCCACCGCGAGGATCAGCCGGACGATGGGGTTCGCGACGACGCCGCCGAACGCGTCGCCGATCTGGGTCAGGATCTGGTCCATGGCACGCTGCGGACATCATCCTGCGGCGGCGGATTCCCGGCCTTCGCTCGAGCACGCGGCCGGCGCCATGGCGACCCGAACGCTGCCCTCCCCTGCGATGGAGCCGCAAGGGACCCGGCCCGATCCGTTGACGTGAACATCACCCCTGCAGTCGGGATGCTGTGCCCATGCTCGGTCACGGGGAATCCACGCATGGAGCGCCTGCGTCGCGGACGCCGGTGGGCGGTCCGCCGCGCGAGTCGGACGACGGGCGATCCGGCCCGACCCGGTCGCGATCGGACGACCTGGCGAGTCTCGAGGCGCTCATCGAGCCGTTGACCGAGGCCGTCCTGGTGACCGATTCGTCCGGCGCCGTCCGCCTGACGAACGTCGCAGCCGATCGGCTGTTCGCCGGCGATCCCGTCCGGTCCGACACCGATCTCCTGTCCCGGTTCGAGCCGGCCGTCACCGACGCCCCGCGCGCCCCGGACGGGACCTCGCCGCGCCAGGTCGTCCGCGCGCGACACCAGCCGAACACGTGGCTCTCCCTCGACCGGATCCCGTTCGAGCGGACGACCGGGTTCGAGGCCGCGTTCGTCCTCCGCGACGTCTCGAACAGCCGGGACCTTCGCGCCGAGCGAGAGGCCTTCCTCTCGGTCCTCTCGCATGAGCTCCGGACGCCGCTGACCACGATCTACGCCGGGTCGTCGGTCCTGGCCCGCCGGCCCCGCCTCTCGCCGCCCGCGACGCGAACGCTGGCGGTCGACATCAGCCTCGAGGCGGCGCGGCTGTACGACCTCGTGGAGAACCTCCTCGTCATCGCCCGTCTCGAGCGACGGATCCTCGACCCGATCGACGAGCCGGTCGACGTCGCCCGGGCCCTCGAGGCCGCGGTCCGCCTCGTCGGCGAGCGCTTCCCCGACAGCAGGATCCGACGACGGGGTGCCCGGCATGCCCCGCGAGTGCACGGCGACGCCACGTACGTGGACCAGGCGTGCCGGAACGTCCTCGTCTCGCTCGTCCGCGCAGCTGCTCGTCCGGGCGCCGGGCTGGCCGTCCGCCTCGACGTCGATCGGGCCGCCGGCGAGGTCGCCGTCCGGGTCCGCGACGAAGGACCGTTGCTGCCCGCCGAGCAGGTCGCGCGCGCCTTCGACCTGCCGACCGAGACGTCCGAAGGCCGCCTGGCCGGGATCGGGCTGGGCCTGTTCGTCGTCCGTCACGCCGTCGAGGCGATGGGCGGGCGTTCGTGGGCCCGGACCGTCGACGACGGGCTCGAGGTCGGGTTCGCGCTCCGGATGGAGGATCGCACCGACGAGGACGGGATCTAGGCGGGCAGGCGTCGCGATGGACGGCGTGTCGATCGAGCTCGCGCCGGTCGACCGGTCGAGCGTTCGGCGTCCTCGCGGAGGCGCGCCCGCAGCAGGGCGATGACGGCGCGTTCCTCGTCCGGATCGGTGGCGCCCGGCGGATCGTCGTGGTCCTCGGCCGCCTCGACGAGCGCGCTCCGGATCCGCCCGTCGAGGTAGGCGTCGACGACGGCCGGGTGGACGTAGGCCTGGCGCGCGACCGCCGCGGTGTTCCCGAGGTTGTCGGCGGTCTCCCGGATCGCGGCCGCCACGTTGCGCTGCTTCTCGCGATCGGTCCTCCCCTTGCCGAGCGACCGCAGGGCCCGCCAGGCGAGGACCGTGCCGGCCCATGTCCGGAAGTCCTTCGCGGTGACGCCGGGGGCGATCCCCGCCAGGTAGGCGTTCACGTCCTCCGAGGCGACATCGTGCGGCTCGCCGTCCTCGCCAACGTACTGGAAGAGCTCGCGGCCCGGCAGATCCCGGCAGCGCCGGACGACGGTCGCGAGTCGCCGATCGCGCAGCCCCACCTCGTGCTGCTGGCCGGACTTGCCGCGGAAGCGGAAGCGGATCTCGGAGCCCTTGATGCGGGCGTGGCGGTCCTGGAGCGTCGTCAACCCGAAGCTCCGGTTCAGGCGGGCATACTCGTCGTTGCCGACCCGGATGAGGGTCAGCTCGAGCAGGCGGACCACCGCCGCGAGGACCTTCTCCCGCGGCAGGCCCGGACGGGCGAGATCGCGATCGACCTGCTCCCGGATCGCCGGCAGGGCCCTCGCGAACGCGATCAGGCGCTCGAACTTGGCGGTGTCCCGGCGCGCGCGGTAGCGGGCGTGGTAGCGGTACTGCTTCCGGCCGCGCGCGTCCCGGCCCGTCGCCTGGAGGTGGCCGTTCGGCCACAGGCAGATCCAGACGTCGGTCCAGGCCGGCGGGATGACGATCCCGCGGATCCGCTCGAGGGTCTCGGCGTCGCGGATCGTCCGGCCCTCGGGATCGCGATAGCTGAAGCCGCGTCCCGAGCGCCGGCGGGTGATGCCGGGCCGATCGTCGCTCGAGTGGCGGAGCCCGGCGAGCGCGGCCCGATCGTCGGGACTCGCGCTCGGGGATGCGGTCGCGCTCGCGGACGGGGTGGCGGTCATCGAGCGGGAGCGTCGGGTCCGACCCCTCGCACGGACGCGCGCGCCGGACGACCGGTGGTCGCAGCGACGTTGCAGGCGCCGCGGTCGTCACGCGTTCGTAGCGCGGGTCGGCCGCGCCGGGGGGCCGCCGGGATGAGCCCGAGCCGAGACTCCGAGGCGCTCACGAGACCGCGCCGCCAGGAGGACGCATGACCGCCGGCCCCGTCCAGGAGGAACAGCTCGCCACGCCGGCCGTGGAGGCCGCACCGACGCCCGCCTCGCCCGAGCCCGGCGGCCCCACGACCGGTGTGGCCGGGACGATTCCGGCCTCACCGGAGTCCGTCGGCGCCGGGCCCGCCACCGACGAACCGGCCGAACCGCCCGAACGGGTCGTGCCCGCGACGGACGCTCCCATCGCCTCCGCATCGTCGGTGGCCACGGAGTCGGATGACCTCATCGTGATGCGCGAGGTGTCCCGGTCCTTCGAGGGCCGTGACGTCGTCCGCGGGATCGACCTCCACGTGCCCCGCGGGACGATCCTCGGGATCATCGGCCCGTCGGGGGCCGGCAAGACCACGACCATCCGCATGCTGACCGGCGCGATCGCGCCGTCGAAGGGCGAGGTCCGCGTCCTCGGCCGCGAGCCGAAGCGCTTCCGGCGCTCGGATCGCGAGCGGATCGGCTACATGCCCCAGCTCTTCAACCTCTACGAGGACCTCACCGCGGGCGAGAACGTCGACTTCGTCGCCAGCCTGTTCGGGATGCTCTTCCGCCGCCGCCGCCGTCGGGTGAAGGAGGTCCTGAAGGTCGTGGAGCTGTGGGACGTCCGTGGCCGCCAGGCCGGTCGCCTGTCGGGCGGGATGCGGCGCCGGCTGGAGCTCGCCTGCGCGCTCGTCCATGAGCCGGAGCTGATCATCCTCGACGAGCCGACGGCCGGGATCGACCCGCTGCTCCGCGGCACGATCTGGGACGAGCTCCACCGCCTCCGCGACGCCGGCCGGACCCTCCTCGTCACGACCCAGCATGTCGCGGAGGCGGAGGAATGCGATGCTGTCGCGCTGATCGTCGGCGGCCGGATCATCGCGCTCGCGGCTCCCGACGAGCTGCGTCGCATGGCCACGAACGGCGACCTCCTCGACATCGAGACCTCGTCGCCGTTCGAGGCGACATGGCTGATGGGTACCGAAGGCGTCCGCGAGGTCCACCAGGACGGTCCCCGCCACTTTCGCCTCGTGGTCGACGCGGCGGGCGTCGCACTGCCGGCGGTCGTCGAGCAGATCCGTGCGGAAGGGACCGAGGTCGAATGGGCCCGGGAGCACCGCCTCTCGTTCGACGAGATCTTCGCGGTCCTGGTCGAGCGCCATCGCGCCGCGGAGGACGCCGACGACGCGGCCGCCTCGAGGAACGACGACGCCGACGAGGACCGTTCCAAGGCGGCCGCC
>DATBGP010000465.1:0-3790 GCA_036557925.1 Candidatus Limnocylindrales bacterium
TGCCCTCGAACGAGGGCCGTGGCTACGTCCTCCGACGGATCATCCGCCGGGCGGTCCGGCACGGCCGGCTGCTCGGGCGCCGCGAGCCGTTCCTCACCCCCGCGGCGGAGGTCGTGATCGAGACGATGGCCGGCGCCTACCCGATCGTGCTCGAGCGGCGCGACGCGATCCTCGCCGGGATCCAGCGCGAGGAGGCCCAGTTCGCCCGGACCCTCGACGCCGGGACCACGCAGCTGAAGGCGGCCCTGGACGGCCTCGCTCCCGGGGCGGACGCCGTCATCGGCCGGCGAGCCGAGGACCTCCCGGAGAGCGCGCCGACGCTCCCCGGCGACCTCGCCTTCCGCCTCCACGACACCTTCGGCTTCCCGATCGACCTGACCGTCGAGCTGGCGGCCGAATACGGCGTCCGCGTCGATCGGGCGGGGTTCGAGACGGCGCTCGCCGAGCAGCGCGACCGCAGCCGCTCGGGCAAGAAAGCCGAGCTCGCGAAGCACGCCGAGCTCAGCGCGCTCTACCAGGCGATCCAGGCCCGTGCCGGAGACACGGGATTCCTCGGCTATGAGACGACGACCGCGCAGGGCCGGGTCGTCGCGATTCTGCGCGACGGGATGGAGTTCGACGAGCTGACCGGCCAGGGCGCGGCGGAGGTGGTCCTGGACCGGACGCCGTTCTACGCCGAAGGCGGTGGCCAGGTCGGCGACCGCGGCGAGCTCCGGGAGGCCGGCGGCGGCTCGTCGCTGTTCACCGTCGAGGACACCCAGAAGCCCGTCGGCGGTCTGATCGTCCTGCGCGGCACGCTCCACGGCCGGCTGCGGGTCGGCGAGACGGTGGATGCGGTCGTGGACGCGGAGCGGCGTGCCCACACGATGCGCAACCACACGGGCACGCACCTCCTCCACCGGGCGCTCCGGAACGTGGTCGGCGAGACGGCGCGTCAGGCCGGGTCGCTCGTGACGCCGGACTCCCTTCGGTTCGACTACCCGTCCGACCGGGCGCTGACGGCCGACGAGATCCGGGCGATCGAGGATGAGGTCCGCGGCGTGATCCGCGACGACCGGACGGTGACACCGAGCTCCATGTCGATGCAGGAGGCGATCGAGGCCGGCGCCGACGCGTTCTTCGACGAGAAATACGGGGAGACCGTCCGGACCGTGCGGGTCCAGGACTACAGCCACGAGCTCTGCGGCGGGACGCATGCCCGGGCCACCGGCCAGATCGGCGGGTTCGTGATCACCGGCGACCGCTCGATCGGGTCGGGGATGCGCCGGATCGAGGCGCTCACCGGCGCGGGGGCGGACGCCTACCTGCGGTCGCGCTCCGACGCGCTCGCGGCCGCGGCCGAGGTTGCCGGCGCCCAGACGCCGGAGCAGCTCCCGGACCGGATCCGGGCGCTCCAGGACGAGCTCCGCGAGACGCGGCGGCGGTTGAAGGCGGGGGCGGCCGCCGGTGGCGGCGTGCCCAGGCCCGGCGAGCTGGCCGGTCGCGCCGAGGAGGTGGCGCCCGGGGTGAGGCTCGTCGCGTTCGCCGGCCCGTACGGCTCGATCGATGAGCTGAAGGGCGCGGCCAAGGACGTCCGCGGTGTCCTCGGCTCGGGCGTGATCGCGCTCGCGCTCGAGAGCGAGGAGCCGCAGCTGTTCGTGACCGTCAGCGACGACCTCGTGGCGAAGGGAATCTCCGCGGGCGACCTGGTCCGCGACGCCGTCGCCGCGATCGACGGCCGCGGCGGCGGCCGGCCCGAGATGGCCCAGGGCAAGGGCAGCCGGGGCGACGGCACGGCCGCGGCCCTGGAGACGGTGCGCTCCCGTTTGACGACCTCGGGCTAGCCGGTGGCCTTCCTCCGCCGCATCTGGCAGCGCGACGGCGGCGAGGCGCTCGCCGCATGCACGGCCCTCGACATCGGGACGGAGTTCGCGAAGGCCCTCGTCTTCGAGATCGGCGACGACGGCCACGGCACGGTCCGCGGCGTGGGGCGGAAGCGCCAGGGCCTGAGCCACATGTCCTCGGGGACGGTCGCCGACATCAACGCGGTCGTCGACAACTGCTCGGTCGCCCTCCAGGAGGCCGAGGAGATGGCCGGCTTCCGGCCGAGCCAGGTCGTGATCGGCATCGCCGGCGAGCTCGTGAAGGGCTTCACGACGACCCACTCCCAGGAGCGGAAGCGTCCCGATCAGCCGATCACCGAGGCGGAGCTCCAGAAGCTGATCGACACCGTCCAGCGCGAGGCACTCCGGGAGGCCGAGCGCTCGATCACCTGGGAGACGGGGCTGCCGAACGTCGACGTCCGGCTCGTCCACGCGGCGATCGTCGGCGCCTCGATCGACGGCTACGCCCTGACGAACCCCGTCGGGTTCCAGGGCCGCCACGTGAAGATCGGGATCTTCAACGCGTTCGCGCCGCTCGTGCACCTCGGCGCGCTCGAGAGCGTGGCCTCGCAGCTGGACCTGGAGCTGCTCGAGATCGTCGCCGAGCCCTACGCCGTCGCCCGCGTCCTCGGCGCGGACAACGTCCGCCAGGCCGGGGCGCTGTTCGTCGACGTCGGCGGCGGCACGACGGACGTCGCGCTCGTCCGCCAGGGCGGGATCGAGGGCACCCGGATGTTCGCGCTCGGCGGCCGGGCGTTCACGAAGAGCCTCGCGGACCGCCTGGAGCTGCCGTTCCCGCGGGCGGAGTCGGCCAAGGTCGACTACGCCCGCGGGTTGCCGGTGGACCGTCGCGACGAGGTCGCGAAGATCGTGGGAGAGGACGTGGAGGTCTGGGCGGCCGGCGTGGAGCTGGTCATGGAGGAGCTGGGCGGCGGCGATCTCCTGCCGGGCCGGATCTACCTCTGCGGCGGCGGCTCCAGGCTGCCGGAGATCCCGGAGGCGCTGCGCGCCGAGCGGTTCTGGCAGCGCCTCTCGTTCGCCCGGCCGCCGGAGGTCGTCGTCATGGCACCCGACCAGATCGAGACGATCACCGACGCGACGGACCTCCTCGTCGACCAGCAGGACGTGACGCCGCTCGGGCTGGCGTACCAGGCGATCGAGTTCCATTCGACCGAGGATCCGCTCGACGCGGCGCTCCGGCGAGTCCTTCGCGCGATGAAGGTCTGAGGGTAGGCTTCCCCTCGATGGCATCGGGCATCGTCTATCTCGACGTCGACGACGAGATCACCTCGGCGGCGGCGCGGATCCGCTCGTCCACCGCCACGAAGGTCGCCCTCGTCGTCCCGTACGGCTCGCGGATCGCGACCTCGCGGATGAACTTCCGGCTCCTCTCGCGCGAGGCGGTCGTGAGCAACCGGCGCCTCTCGATCGTCGCAGGCGACGCGGCATCGCGGGCCCTCGCCGCCTCGGCGGGATTGCCCGTCTTCGCGACGGTCGCGGAGTACGAGAGCACGATCGAGAGCGGAGCCGCCGCGGCCGAACCCGACGAGCGCCCGACTTCGGGCGGGGGTTCCCGGGCGGCCGCTGCCGCGGCGACAAGCCTGGCCGCGAGCGAGACGGTCGCCGCGGTCGGTCCCGCGGCAGGTCTCCCGGGCACGGATGAGGAGCCGGCCGAACCGCCGCAGCCGCCGTCCCCGCGGGCGACGACACGCCGCCCGATGGACGACACGACGCGGATGGCCGTCCCGGCCGCGGCCGCCGCGGGCGCAGGGGCTGCTGCGGCGACGGGCGCGATCCCGCGGCCGACGCCCGAGACCCGCCCGCGAGCCACCCGGCCGATCCGAGCCGACGAGGCGGACGACGGGGGCGCCGTGCGACGCGGCCGGATCGCCACGCCCGTCCTCGTGGCTGCGGGCCTCGTCGCCCTG
>DATBGP010000466.1:0-1606 GCA_036557925.1 Candidatus Limnocylindrales bacterium
TACGTCGCGTCGACCTCGACGACCGGGAAGGAGGAGGCGTAGTACGCGAGCCGCTCCTCGGCGTTGTCGGCGCCGGCCGGGTAGAACACGCCGGCGGCCGTCATCGTGGGGTCCGTCCAGGAGGCGGTTCCGACGAGGATCCGGCCGCCCCCGAGCTCGATCGGCTCGGCGCCGGCGCTCTCGAGGGAGGCGACCCGTGACGCGGCAGCGTCGCTGCCTGGATCGTGATCCGTGGACTCGGAGACGGCGGTCGCGGCGCGGGCGTCGGTGGGCATGCAACCAGCCTACGGGACGATCCCGTCGGAAGCGGTCAACATTCGGCCGATGAGCCTCTCGCCGGCCTGCCGGTTCGCACCCGGAACGGGGTTGCGCGCACCGAAACGACGCGCGTCCGGTTCCCGAACGCTCGCCTAAGGTCGCCCGCGATGATCGACGCTTCCGCGGGGACGCCCGAGATCCGCCTGACGGACCTCAGCAAGCACTTCCGCGAGGTCCGGGCCGTCGACCGTGTCTCGCTCGACATCCGCACCGGCGAGTTCTTCTCGATGCTGGGCCCGAGCGGCTGCGGGAAGACGACCACGCTCCGGATGATCGGCGGGTTCGAGCTTCCGACGGCGGGCCGGATCGAGCTCCGCGGCCGTGACGTGACCACCGATCCGCCCGACAAGCGGCCGGTGAACATGGTGTTCCAGAACTACGCGCTGTTCCCGCATCTCGACGTCGCCGGGAACATCGCGTTCGGGCTGCGGCGGAAGAGCGTCGAGAAGGAGCAGATCGTCCGCCGCGTCGGCGAGGCGCTGGAGCTCGTGCACCTCGCGGGCTACGACAAGCGCAAGCCGAACCAGCTCTCGGGCGGCCAGCAGCAGCGGGTCGCCCTCGCCCGCGCCCTCGTGAACAAGCCGGACGTCCTGCTCCTCGACGAGCCGCTCGGCGCGCTGGACCTGAAGCTCCGCAAGGCCCTCCAGATCGAGCTGAAGCGCGTCCAGTCCGAGGTCGGGATCACGTTCGTCTACGTGACCCACGACCAGGAGGAGGCGCTGACGATGAGCGACCGGATCGCCGTCATGCGCGGCGGCAAGGTCGAGCAGCTCGGCACGCCCGAGGAGCTCTACGAGCGGCCGCGGACCCGCTTCGTCGCCGACTTCATCGGAACGTCGAACCTGATGAGCGGGACCGTGGAAGCCGTCGACGGGCCGTGCGCGGTGGTCCGCCTCAGCTCCGGCGAGTCGTGCCTGACCGGGGCCGACCGGCGCTCGGTCGGCGAGGCGGTGGAGCTGTCCGTCCGGCCGGAGGCGATCGCGCTGCAGCCGGGCCACGGCAACGGATCGGCGGCGGGGCGCGGCACGATCCCGGCGTCCGTCGAGCAGGTCGCCTATCTCGGCAACTCCGTCCAGTACTTCGTCCGGACCGCCGGGGGTCTTCCCATCACGATCCATGCGCCGAAGACCGAGACGCGCGTCCCGGTCGGTGGCTCCGTCGACATCAGCTGGTCGCCCGGCGACGCGCTCGTCCTCGACGAGCCGGCCCGGGCCGAGGAGGAGGCTCCGGCATGATCGATCGAAACCCCCCGCGTCGGGTGGTCGCCCCCGAAGCGGACGATCTCGAG
>DATBGP010000467.1:0-5256 GCA_036557925.1 Candidatus Limnocylindrales bacterium
TCGTCGGGTACCTGGCCGAGGAGCCGCATCCCGCGCTCGAGCTCGCGCGGCTGGAGCTTCGGCACGAGCCCGACCGCTCGGTCGAACAGCCGGACGAACGCGTTGAACGTGGTCAGCCAGTCGCGCAGCGCGGCGAGCTCCTCGTCGTGAGGATGCTCGCCCGCCAGGGTCGCCGCCTCGACGGCGGTGCGATCGATCACCTCGACGATCGGATCGCCCTCGCGGACCTTCCGCTCGGCGATGACCGAGGTGAACCATTGCCAGTGGTCGCCGACCGCGACGTAGGCCGTGCCCGCCGGACCGCGACGGCCGACCCGCCGCGGCTCCGCGACCCGCTCGACGATCCCCCATTCCTCGGCGTCGGTCAGGGCGAGGCTCGCCGCGCGGTGGGAGAGCCCGAGGGCCTCGCGGATCTCGCGCTCCGTGAGGGCCTCGCCGCGAACCATCAGGTACGCGTGGACGCGGCCGATCGCCGGCGCCACGCCCCACGAGGCGCTCATCTCGCCCCAGGCGTCGGCGAACCGGAGCCGCAGCTGCTCGGCGGGCCCGGAGGGATCGCGGGGCGCGCCGTCACCGTCGGCCGAAACGTGCGACTTGACGGTATCGAGTTCTGCTGCCATAACTTGCTATGTCAGAGTAGCACGGAAGGACGGCCGAACGATGAAGATCGCCATCGCCGGCGGCAGCGGGTTCATCGGGCAACACCTCGCTGCGTCGCTCGTGGCCCGCGGCGACGACGTCATCGTCCTGACCCGCGACCCCGAGCGCGCCGAGCGGCGCGGACGCAAGCACGGAGGCCTCACGCGGTGGACGGGCACCGACGCCGGCGAGACCGCGGGCCTGCTCGACGGCGTCGAGGCCGTCGTCAATGTCACCGGTGTCCCGGTCGGGCCGAAGCCGTGGTGGCTGCCGGGCCGGAAGCGGGCCCTGCGCGAGAGCCGCCTCGGGCCCACGAGAACGCTCGTGGAGGCGATGGGCAGGCTTCCCACCGACCGCCGACCGCGGGTCCTGGTCAACGTCTCGGGCTCGGACACGTACCAGGGGATCGACGCGACGCCCGCGACCGAAGCGGACGACCGGGCGCCGGGCTTCCTCGCGGACCTCTGCCGCGGCTGGGAGGCGGCCGCCCGCGCTGCCGAGGAGCTCGGCGTCCGCGTGGCGATCGTCCGGAACGGGTTGGTCCTCGGACCGGATGCGAAGGCGCTCCAGCTTCTCGTGCTCCCGTTCCGGCTCCACCTCGGGGGACGACTGGGAACGGGCCGGCAGTGGATGAGCTGGGTCCACGTCGACGACGTGGTCGGGATCATGACGATGGCGATCGACGACGAACGGGCGAGCGGTCCGTTCAACGCGGTCTCGCCCGAGCCAGTCCACGAGGCGGACGTTGCAGCGGCGATCGGGAAGTCGCTCGGGCGTCGATCGTGGTTGCCCGTCCCGGCCCTGCCGATCCGGCTCGCCCTCGGCGAGGTCTCCGTCCTCGTCCTCGGCAGCGTCCGCGCGATCCCGACGCGAGCGCCTGACCTCGGCTTCAGGTTCCGGTGGACGGATCTCAGCGAGGCCATGAACGACGTGCTGGGATGACCGACGTCGCGCGGCCTCCGAGCCGACGCTCACTCGTCGGCAAGCCGATCGAGGTGATCCCGCCGATCCAGTGGGTCAGGTCCGCGAACCGAGCCGCGAGCTGATCAGCCGCCGGCGGCCCGGATGGCCAGGTTGAGCGTCACGAACAGCGGGTCCTTCGGGTCGATCGCGACCTTGCACGCGTCGATCTCGCGGTCGCCGGTCGTGACGTGGAACGTGTAGATCACCTGCTGGCCGTCGTACGCCGTCGGGCACGTGCCGGTGAACGGCTTCGACCGGATCTGGCGGTAGTCGGCCTGCTCGATCCGGGCGCGCAGCGCATCGAGCAAGTCCTCGGGAACCGTGCCGATGACGTGGTCCTTCGGGATGACCTCGTGGAGGCGGCCGTCACCCTCGATGTTGACGAGCCTGGTGCAGAGACCGGTCGCGCACTCGCCGCCCTTCGACTCGATCGAGACGAGCGCGAACGCCTCGGGCGTCGGCGCGGGCCCGATCGACAGGTCCGGCGTGGGCGAGGCGGTCGCGGACGGCACGGCCGAGGGACCAGGTTGCAGGTCGACGGAGCAGCCGACGAGGGCAAGCGCGACAAAGACGGCCAGGGCGAGCGCGGGCAGGCGACGCATCCCCGCGTGGACGCCGACCGAGTCCTCCTGGTTCCGACCTATCCTTGCCGCCATGCCCGTCCTGCGGAGCCGCCTCGATCCGACGAGCCCGGAGGCCCGTGGCAACCACGATGCCATGGCGACGCTCGTCGCGGAGCTCCGTGACCGGCAGGCCGCCGTGGCCGGGCGCGGAGCCGGCGGCGACGACCGATCGATCGCCCGGCATCGCGAGCGCGGCAAGCTGCCCGTCCGCGAGCGGATCGACCGCCTGCTCGATCCCGGCTCCCCGTTCCTGGAGCTGAGCCCGCTCGCCGCCGAAGGCCTCTACGATGGCGACGCCCCGAGCGCGGGCATCGTCACCGGGATCGGCACGATCGAGGGCACGAAGGTCGTGATCGTCGCCAACGACGCGACGGTCAAGGGCGGCACCTACTACCCGATGACCGTGAAGAAGCACCTGCGGGCCCAGGAGATCGCGCTGGAGAACCGGCTGCCGTGCGTGTACCTCGTCGACAGCGGCGGCGCGTTCCTGCCGCTCCAGGCCGACGTGTTCCCGGATCGCGAGCACTTCGGCCGGATCTTCTACAACCAGGCCCGGATGTCCGCCGCGGGGATCCCCCAGGTGGCGCTCGTGATGGGGAGCAGCACGGCCGGCGGCGCCTACGTCCCCGCGATGAGCGACGAGACGGTCATCGTCCGGGGCACCGGCACGATCTTCCTCGGCGGCCCGCCGCTCGTGAAGGCCGCGACGGGCGAGGAGGTCAGCGCGGAGGACCTCGGCGGCGGCGACGTCCACACCGCCACGTCCGGCGTCGCCGACCACCTGGCCCTCGACGACGAGCACGCGATCGCCCTCGGCCGGTCGATCGTGGCGAACCTGAACCGCAAGCCGCCGGCTCCGCCGTGGGACCGTCGGGAACCCGAGGAGCCGGCCGTGGACCCATGCGGCTCGCCGGATGCAGCGGACCTCTACGCCGCGGTCTCGGCCGACCCGCGCCGACCCGTCGAGGTCCGCGAGATCATCGCCCGTCTCGTCGATGGGAGCCGGTTCCACGACTTCAAGCCGCGCTACGGCGAGACGCTCGTCACCGGCTTCGCCCACCTCGATGGCTGGCCGATCGGGATCGTCGCCAACGACGGGATCCTGTTCAGCCAGTCGGCCCTGAAGGGCAGCCATTTCATCGAGCTCTGCGCGCAGCGGAAGGTCCCGCTCGTGTTCCTGCAGAACATCACCGGGTTCATGGTCGGTCGCGAGTACGAGGCCGGCGGCATCGCGAAGGACGGCGCGAAGATGGTGACGGCCGTCGCCTGCGCCGAGGTGCCGAAGCTCACGGTCATCGTCGGCGGCAGCTTCGGCGCCGGGAACTACGCGATGGCCGGGCGGGCCTACCAGCCGCGGTTCCTCTGGACGTGGCCCAACTCGCGGATCTCCGTGATGGGCGGCCAGCAGGCGGCGCGGGTGCTGTCCACGGTCGGCGGGCCCTTCCGGAGCGATGCCGAGCGCGACGCGTTCGAGGCGCCGATCCTCGAGACCTACGAGCGGGAGGGCTCGCCGTACTTCGCGACGGCGCGGCTCTGGGACGACGGCGTGATCGACCCGCTCGACACGCGGCGCGTGCTCTCGCTCGGGATCGAGGCGGCGCTCCACGCGCCGATCCCCGAGACGCGCTTCGGCGTGTTCCGGATGTGAGGGCGATGGACGGCCGCGTCTACCAGGTCAACATCTCCCCGGGCGGTGTCCCGAAGCTGCCGGTTCCCGAGGCGCGAGTCGGCGCCCAGGGCCTGGACGGCGACGCCCACCACCACGACCACGTCCACGGCGGACCCCATCGCGCGGTCTGCCTGCTGGCGCTCGAGGCGATCGAGCGGGTCCAGGCGGATGGTCACCGGATCGAGCCGGGAGCGGTCGGCGAGAACCTGACGACGACCGGGATCGAGTTGGCGACGCTGGACGTCGGGACGCGGCTGGCGGTCGGCGAGGAGGTGGTCCTCGAGATCTCGGGGCCGGCGAACCCGTGTGACGTGATCAAGCACGTGTTCGTCGGCGGCAAGTCCGGGCGGATCTCGATCCTCCTCCATCCGACGGACTCCCGGATGTACGCCCGGGTGCTGGCCCAGGGCACGATCCACGAGGGCGACGCGATCCGGGTGCTGCCCCCGCTCTCCGACTCCCGCGCAGCGGTCCATCGACTGCTCGACCTGCTCGAGAGCGTCGAGCGCGAGGCGTACGTCGCGCTCTGGCGCGCAGCGGCCGCGGCCGGCGACGACATCCGGATCCTCGATCGAGGCGACCTGTCCGCAGCGGCGTCGCCGAGCCTTCCCGGCGCCCTGTTCAATCGGGCGTTCGGGATGCGCCAGATCCCGATCGCGCTGCCGGAGGTCCGGGCGCTGTTCATGGCCGCCGGCACGACCGGTTACGCCGTGGCGGGCGCCGACGAGCCACCCTGGCCCGGGGCCGAGTCCGTCGAGACGATCGGCGTCCACACGGCCGAGATCGAGGAGGTGACGGCCATCGCCGAACGAACCGCCCGTCCGGAGGGACTTCTGATCCGGGCCGTCGACCCGCACGATCGGGCGGACGTCGACCGCTGGAACGACGTCGTGCTCGCCGGGTTCGGCATGGCCGGGCCGAACGCCGACGCGTGGCGGCGCCTGGCGCCGGGCCTGGCCGCGGCGAAGGGCCAGCACACCTTGCTCGCGACACTCGGAGGCCGGGACGTGGCCGCGGCCTCGATGTTCACCCGGCGACGGGTTGGCTGGCTGGGCAACGGCACCGTGCTCCCGGACGCTCGTGGCCTCGGCCTCCAGCGCGCCCTGATCGCACACCGGATCTGCGCCGCCGGCGAGGCCGGCTGCCGCCGGGTGATGTCCGACGCCGACGTCGGGTCGATCTCGGCGGCGAACCTCGAGGCTCTGGGCCTCCGGCGGATCTGGACGAACGGGCTCTACCGGCTCGATCCGGGAATGGCCGCGTGACCGACTTCGTCCGGGTCCGGCGAAGCGGGCCCATCGACGCCGTCGCTCGCGTGACGCTGGCCCGGCCGGACGTCCACAACGCCTTCAACGCCTCGCT
>DATBGP010000468.1:0-3520 GCA_036557925.1 Candidatus Limnocylindrales bacterium
CGGCCGCGGGATCGCCGGGAGGATATCTGACTATCCTGCGAACCGTGACCGACCCGAAGGGCACCGTCGCCGGCGACCCGATCGTCCTGACCGGCGCGAACCTCTCGATCGCCGACGTCGAGGCGGTGGCCCGTCACGGCGCCCCGGTCGTCCTGGACGATGCGGCCCGGGCCCGGATGCAGGAGTCGCGCGACCTCGTCGAGGGACTCGTCGAGCGGGGCGAGATCGTCTACGGCGTGACCACCGGCTTCGGCGACCTCGCGACGCGCTTCATCGCGCCGGCCGACGCCGAGCGCCTCCAGGAGCACCTTCTGACGAGCCACGCCGCGGGGGTCGGCGAGCCGCTCCCGCGCGAGCTGGTCCGGGCGATGCTCCTCCTCCGGGCGAACACGCTGGCGCTCGGCCATTCCGGCTGCCGCCCGCTCGTCGTGGACCGCCTCCTGGAGCTCCTCGCTCGGGACCTCCATCCGGTCGTGCCGGCGCAGGGCTCGGTCGGGGCGTCCGGCGACCTCGCCCCGCTGGCCCATCTGGCGCTGCCGCTGATCGGTCGCGGCCAGGTGGAGGTCCACGGCCAGCACGTCCCGGCGCTCATGGCGCTGCGCGAGGCGGGCATCGAGCCGATCGCGCTCCAGGCGAAGGAAGGCCTGGCGCTCCTCAACGGCACCCAGCTGATGTCGGCGATCGGGGCGCTGCTCCTCGCGGACGCGGACCGCCTCGCCCGGACCGCGAGCGTCGCGGCGGCGATGTCGGTCGAGGCGCTCCTCGGCACGGACGTCGCGTTCGCCGCCGCCTACCAGCTCGCCCGGCCGCATCCCGGCCAGATCGCGGTGGCCGCCGAGCTCCGCCACCTCCTGCGCGACTCGGGCTTCCAGGCCGCCCACAAGAGCTCGAGCCACAAGGTCCAGGATCCCTACTCGCTGCGATGCGTGCCGCAGGTCCACGGCGCGGTCCGCGACGCGCTCGACCATCTCCGGCGCGTGCTCGACATCGAGATGAACAGCGCGACCGACAACCCGCTCGTGTTCCCCGACGGCGGGGTCGCGGACGAGGACGCGGCGGCGACCGGAGGCGGTCGGGTGATCAGCGGCGGCAACTTCCACGGCGAGCCGATCGCGCTCGCGCTCGACTTCGCGAAGCTCGCGATCGCCGAGCTCGGCGCGATCAGCGAGCGCCGGACCGCGCTCCTCGTCGACGGCCGGCTGAACGGCGGGTTGCCGGCATTCCTCGCGCCGTCGGGCGGCCTCGATTCGGGGCTGATGATCGCCCAGTACACGGCCGCCGCCCTCGCCTCGGAGAACAAGGTGCTGGCCCATCCCGCGTCGGTCGATTCGATCCCGACGAGCGCGAACCAGGAGGACCACGTCTCGATGGGCCCGATCGCCGGGCGGCACGCCCGGACCGTCCTCGAGCACGTCGAGCGGATCGTCGCGATCGAGTTGCGGGTGGTCGCCGAGGCGATCGACCACCGCCGCCGGCTGCTCGCCGCCGAGGCCGGCGGCGAGACGGGTGGCGAGTCTCCCCAGGAAGGTCGCGAGGCGACCGAAGCGGCCGCCGGGCCCGAACCCGGGGCCGGCGTCGTCGAGGCGCAGCGGCGGATCCGGGCCGTCGTCCCGCCGCTCGTCGAGGATCGCGAGCCGGGTCCGGACCTCGCCGCCGCGACGAAGCTGGTTCACGAGGGCGCGCTGGTCGACCTGGTCCGAGGCGTGGCACCCGTCGACGAGAGCCCCCTGCCATGAGCGACATCCGGATCGTCGACGTCACGGACGATCCGTCCTTCCGGCTCATCCCGCCCTGCGCCGATCCGGGCTTCGACCACCGGACCTGCGACTACTGGGAGGACGGGGACCGCGGCTCCAGGGCTGCCCGCCTGGCCTGGCTCGAGGCGCCGAAGCCGGCCGACCCCCGGCCCGCCACGCCCGACAACCCGTTCGCGCCCGTTGGCTCGGGCGAGTCCTTCAATCCCTTCGCCCCGGCGTCGGGATCGCGCGGGCCGGCCTTCAACCCGTTCGCCGACGACGAGGAGGCGGCGGTCGAGAACCCGTTCGCGCCGCGCCCCTCCGCCCGCCCCGCCGTCGGCGGAGATGCGCCCCGGAAGCTCGGCCTGCTCGGACGCGGGCTCGCCGTGTTCGGCAGCTACGCGAAGGTGCTCCTCGTCGACGAGGAGGCCGCGGCGTACGCCCAGTTCGGGCCGCTGTCGGCCTATCCCCGGGCCCAGCGGTTGCGCGACCTCTACCCGCAGCTGCCGGACGCGCCGCTGCCGGCGGTGATCACCTGCATCGCGACGACGGCCGAGGCGCGTGGCCGGGGTCACGCGGCCGCGCTCGTCGGGGCCGTCTGCGACGACCTCGCCGGCCGGGGGTTCGCGGCCGTGGAGGCCTACCCGGAACGGGGCGCGCGTCCCGACGCGACCAGCGCCGCAACGCCCGACTTCTGGATCGATGCGGGCTTCGTCGTGGCCGTCGACGACGAGCGCTACCCGGTCGTCCGGCGCGAGCTCGGCTGAGGACGAGCCGCTCGAGCCGCCCCGGCGGGCTCCGGTCGTGTACCGTCGGCCCGTCACGACCCCGCCGCCCGGAGGGCTCCCGATGGCGATGATCCAGGCGCTCGGCAACGTCAGCAAGGTGCGCGGCGCCCTGATCTTCGTGGAGGACGCCGAGGCCGAGCTGCGCTTCTACCGCGACGTGATCGGCCTGCGCCTCCTCTACCGGACGCGGTCGTTCATCCGGTTCGACGCCACGCAGGGCACGAGCCTGTCATTGATCTCCGGCGGGATCGCCTCCGAGGAGCCGAAGGACTACCGGACCGGGGGCGTCGTGCCGGAGCTGATCGTCGACAATCTCGAGCTCGCGATCAAGCGGCTCGACGCGGCCGGCGTCCGGCACGAGTCGGTGATCGAGACGGCCTACGGATCGTTCTGCTTCCTCTGGGACCCGGAAGGCAACCCCCTCCAGTTCTACGAATCGGCGTTCACCCGGCCGAGCATCGACCCGGACCGGCTGCCGGGTTGAGGCTCCTGCTCGGGGCGGCCATGCTCGTCGCCCTGCTGACCGCGGCCTGCGGCAGCAGCGGCCCGACGCCTGCGACCCCGCCCGTCGCGTCGGCGGCGAGCCCATCCGGCGTCGTGCCAACGGCGCTCGCAGGCTCCCCATCGGGCCCGGGGACCTCCAGCCCGGTGGCGGCATCCTCGGGATCCTCGCCGGCTTCGGAATCGGCCGTCGCCGCCGACCCCGCCCTCCTGGATCTCCTCCAGTCGGGGGTGGCCCAGCTCACGATGACCTACGACCCCGACACGACGGCCTCGGTCCGATCGGATCCGGCGGTCGTGCGGGACGCGCAGTCGATGGCGATCGGCCTGGCGACGCCTGCCGGCAAGGCCTCGCCGGAGGAGTTCGTCATCGCCAACGTCGTCCGGCTCCGCGACCCGTCGCGTGACGACGCATGGTTCCGGAGCTGGCGCGACACCTACGACCAGGCGGCATGCGAGCAGGCCGGCGGCGTCCAGGGCAACGCGGAGACGAAG
>DATBGP010000469.1:0-6909 GCA_036557925.1 Candidatus Limnocylindrales bacterium
CCCCGGCTGGCCGTACACGTTCGGCCGGCTGATCGACGCCCAGGCCGAGGGCGACTTCGCGGCGATCGAGGCCCACGACCTGCCGATCCTCCGCGTCCACCTCGCGGACCCGGTGAGCGGCCTGGCCGCGCTCGAGTCCGCCCTGCGCGAGGCGCTCGCCCGGACCTGATCGGGCGGCGGCTCGTCCGCGGCGCGAGGCCGCACTTGCCGGCGGGGCCGGCCGGACATCGACCAGAGCGACAGGGAGGCGCATGCAGATGCGGATCGGGTTCGTCGGTCTCGGGCGGATGGGCGCGAACATGGTTCGACGCCTGATCCGGGACGGTCACGAGGTCGTCGCGTACAACCGGACGCCGGAGAAGACGAAGGAGATCGAGGGCGAGGGTGCGCTCGGCGCGTACTCGATCGCCGAGCTCGTCGCGAAGCTCCAGAAGCCGCGGGCCGTCTGGATCATGGTCCCTGCCGGCGACGCGACCGAGGCCCAGATCGCCGAGCTGATGGAGCATCTCGAGCCGGGCGACACGATCATCGACGGCGGCAACACGAACTTCCACGACGACCAGCGCCGCCACGGCGAGCTGACCGCGAAGGGCGTCCACTATGTCGACGCGGGCACGTCCGGCGGGATCTGGGGTCTCCAGGTCGGCTACTGCCTGATGGTCGGCGGCGAGGACGAGGCCGTGAAGCCGCTCGAGCCGGTCTTCACGACGCTCGCGCCGAAGGGCGGCTACCTCCACGTCGGCGGCCCGGGCGCCGGCCACTACGTGAAGATGGTCCACAACGGGATCGAGTACGGCCTGATGCAGGCCTACGCCGAAGGCTTCGAGATCATGCACGCCTCGTCGTACGAGCTGGACCTCGCGGCGATCTCCGAGCTGTGGATGCAGGGATCCGTCGTCCGCTCCTGGCTCCTGGAGCTGGCCGGCCGGGCGTTCCGGGCGAACGGGCCGGAGCTCCAGCACATCCAGGGCTACGTCGAGGACTCCGGCGAGGGCCGCTGGACGGTCCAGGAGGCGATCGACCACGACGTGCCGGCCCCCGTGATCACGCTGTCCCTGCTGACCCGGTTCCGATCCCGCCAGACGGACTCGTACGGTGCGAAGGTCCTCGCCGCGCTCCGCAACGAGTTCGGCGGCCACGCCGTGCGGACGGAGTAGCGCGGGTCGCCGCCGTGATTCGGTCACTCGACAGTCAAGCGACCCTGCGCCACGCTCTCGGCGCAGAGCCGATCGCCGCGTTTCTGTCATCCGACACTCAGGCGGTCATTCGGCAGGCTCGGCCGGTCCCAACGGCCCTGATCGCACCCGAACAACGCGAGAAGTTGCCGGATTCGGCTAACAACGGCGACCGGACCGCCGGTTCCGAGCCGGGGCCGGTGCCGAATGACCGGATGCGTGTCGTTTGGCAGAAATTGCGGGTCGCGAGATGACCGAGACCGCGACCCCGAAGCGGCGCCGCACTTCCGACGCGCCGGACGCCCCCCAGGTCGCGCCAGAGACCGCGCCGGACCGGACGCCCCACCCGGCGCCCCGGCCCAAGGACGCGCCGCGCACGATGCGCGACCTCCGGATCGCCCGCGAGGCCAAGCGCAAGCCGTCCGCGTCGAAGATCGAGGGCAATCCCCTGCGGGAAGGCCTCCGCCTGGAGCGCGTCCCTGACCCCTGCACGCTGGTCCTCTTCGGCGCGACGGGCGACCTCGCCCATCGCAAGGTGATCCCGGCGCTCTACCAGCTCTGGCGGACGAACCTCCTGCCCCACGAGTTCGTGGTCGTCGCGATCGGCCGGCGACCGTATGACGACGACGCCCTCCGGGCCGAGTACAGGGAGTCGCTCGAGAAATACTCGCGGGTCCTCCCGCTCGACGATGCCGCGTGGCGCTCGTTCTCCACCCGGATCCGCTACCAGCGGATGGACTTCGACGACCCGGGGGCGTACGCCGATCTCGTCACGGTCCTCGAGGAGATCGACTCGGAACAGCGCGTCCCCGGCAACCACCTCTACTACCTCGCGACGCAGCCCTCGGCGTTCGCCGAGATCGTCTCGCAGCTGGGCCGAGTGGGCCTCGATCACGAGCACCACGAGGGCGGCTGGCGCAGGATCGTCATCGAGAAGCCCTTCGGCCACGACCTCGATTCGGCGAAGCGGCTGAACCGCGAAGTCGGCAAGGTCTTCCGCGAGTCGCAGGTCTACCGCATCGACCACTACCTCGGGAAGGAGACGGTCCGGAACCTGCTGGTCTTCCGGTTCGGCAACGGGATCTTCGAGCCGATCTGGAACCGCCGCCACATCGACCACATCCAGATCACCGTCGCGGAGTCGCTGGGCGTCGAGGGGCGCGGCGCGTTCTACGAGGAGACGGGCTGCAGCCGCGACTTCCTGCAGAACCACCTCCTGCAGCTCATGAGCCTCGTCGCGATGGAGCCACCGGCGACGTTCGACGCCGACGCCCTCCGCGACGAGAAGGTGAAGGTCATCCGGGCGATCGCCGAGCTGAGCCCCGAGGAGATCCGGAGCGACGTCGTCCGCGGCCAGTACGGCCCGGGCTGGGTGGCGGGCAAGGCCGTGCCCGGCTATCGCGAGGAGCCGGAGGTCGATCCCCAGTCCGAGACCGAGACCTTCGTCGCCGCCCGGTTCGAGGTCGACGACTGGCGCTGGTCCGGCGTCCCGTTCTACCTCCGGACCGGGAAGCGCCTGCCGAAGCGTGCGTCCGAGATCGCGATCCAGTTCAAGGAGGTGCCGCACCGGCTCTTCCGGGACTCCAGCACGGACCCCGACCCGAACCTCCTCGCGATCCGGATCCAGCCCGACGAGGGGATCATGCTCCGGTTCGGCGCGAAGGTCCCCGGCCTCGGGCTCGACGTCCGCTCGGTCACGATGGACTTCACCTACGGCTCGGCGTTCACGGTCGATTCGCCGGACGCCTACGAGACGCTGATCCTGGACGCGCTCCTCGGCGACGCGTCGCTGTTCACGCGGGCCGACGAGGTCGAAGGCGCGTGGGCCCGGGTCACGCCGATCATCGACGAATGGGCCGAGGAGCCGGCGCCCGACTTCCCGAGCTACGAGGCCGGCTCGTGGGGGCCCGACGAGGCGGACGCCCTCCTCGCCCGCGAGGGCCGGAAGTGGCGGCGGATCTGAGGCGGGCGTCGTGACCGTCGGTCGCGTCGACGTCCAGCCCTTCGCCCGGCCCGGCGAGCCGGTCCTCCGCTGGCGTTCGCGGGCCCACAGCGTCGAGGAGGTCGAGTCCGAGCTCGCCCGCATCTGGTCGGAGACGAACCTCGGCGTCGACCTGAACGACGACGGCGTCGACGACGAGCGCCACGTCCTGGCCCGGACGAGCGTGATGAACCTCGTCGTCATCGCGGCCCGTCCGGAGGTCGGCGAGCGATCCGCCGCGATCATCCAGATGCTGACCGGGCGCCATCCCTCGCGGACGATGATCGTCCAGCCCGCCGACCCCGACGGACCGGCCTGGCTCGATGCCCAGATCTCCGCCCATTGCGTCGTGCCGCGGTCGGACGCCGCGGAGGTCTGCGCGGAGACCATCCATCTGACCTGCGGCGGCGAGGCGGGCCGGCATCTCACCGGGATCATCGCGCCGCTGATCATCCACGACCTGCCGGTGACGATCTGGTGGCCGGACGAGCCCCCGTTCGCCACCCAGCAGGCCTTCGACCTGCTCGAGATGGCGGACCGGCTCGTGGTCGACGCGTCGCACTGGCACGGCACCGGGCTCGCCCAGCTCCGGCGCATGGCCGCGATCGCCGACCAGCTGCCCGTCGCGATCGCGGACTTCGCCCTGGTCCGGCAGTCGCGCTGGCGGGAGGCGATCGCGGCGATCTTCGACATCGCCGACTTCCAGCCCTACCTCGGCCACCTGAAGCGGATCGCGGTCACGTACGGCGTGCGCGACGAATTCGGCGCCGAGACCGCGAACGTCGTGAAGCCCCTGTACCACGTGGCGTGGATCGGGTCGCGGCTCGGGATGCGGGTCCTGAAGCCGCTCGGGCCGACCGCGAGCGCCGGCCTCAAGCGCGGCACCGGCCGGTCGGCGGCGCTCGCCAGCCCGCACGCCGGCCTGAGCGCGACCCTCCGCCTCGATCGGAGCGACGTCGCCGTGGTCATCCGGCCGGTGCTCTCGGAGACGCCGCCGGGGACCACGCTCCGCGTCGAGCTGCTGGCCGAGTGGCGCGGCTCGGAGCTGCGGGCCGACGTGACCGCCGAGCAGGAGGCCGTCCACGTCCGCGTCTGGCAGGACGGCGTCCACGCGCTCGAGCGCGGCTTCAACGCGCCGCGCCGCAACGAGCTCGACCTCCTCGCCGAGGCCATCGAGGCCGGCGGCCGCGATCCCGTCGCGACCGGGGCGCTGGCCCTCGCCGCCGAGCTGAGCGGCGACCTGGTGGCGTGACGACGCGCGAAACCCGCGTGACTTCCGGCTGACGCCGCGTCACCATCCGCCTCACCATCCGCAGAGCCCGAACCTGACCGAGCCGCCCGGAGGGAGCGCCCGATGACCGAGCCGACCGTCGTGACCCTGGCCACTCCGGAAGCGTGCGCGCTGGCCGCGGCCGAGCGGATCATCGAGATCCTCGACGTGGCGATCGACGATCGGGGCGAGGCCCACTGGGTGACGACGGGCGGCTCCACGCCGGCGGCGATCTACCACCACCTCGCCGATTCGCCGCTCCGCGACGAGATCGACTGGCGCCGCGTCAGGCTCTGGTTCACCGACGAGCGGTTCGTCCCGATCGACCACCCGATGTCGAACGCGAAGATCGCCCTCGATCACCTGCTCGATGCCGGCGCGTTCGGCGGCTACTCCGGGACCGGGCAGTCCGGCGTCGACGTGGAGACCGGTCGCGAGCCGGGCATCCCGCTCCGGGCCGACGACTTCCACCCCTTCCCGACCGGGCCGGCGATCGGCGAGGGCCGCGACACCCGCTGGTGCGCCGCGCGCTACGTCGAGGAGCTCCGCGCTGACGGGCCGGAGGAGAACGACGACGGCCTGCCCGCGTTCGACCTCGTCCTGCTCGGAGTGGGGCCGGACGGCCACATCCTCTCGGTGTTCCCCGACTCCCCGGCCTTCGACGACTCCGCCTGGGCCGTGGGCATCCCGGCGCCCACCCACGTCGAGCCGCACATCGCCCGGGTGACGCTCAACCCGGCGCTCGTCCAGGCGTCCCGCGACATCCTCGTCGTGGCGACCGGCGAATCGAAGGCGGACGTCCTGGCGGACCTCCTAAAGGGACCGATCGATGCCCGCCGGCTGCCGGCCCAGCTGGCGCGCCGGGCGGGCGCGACGTGGTTGCTCGACCAGGCGGCGGCCGCGAAGCTGTGACGGCGATCGGCCGGGACGCCCGACCGAGCTCGATCGTCCTCCGCCCGGCGACGGCCGAGGATGCCGCCGCGCTCGGCGACGTCTACCTCGCCGCGTTCCACGCGACGTACGACTTCCCGCTCGCTCACACCGACGACCAGGTCCGGGCATGGCTGCAGGACGTCGTCGTGCCGGCCGGGAACACCTGGGTGGCGGTCGACGAGGCGGCGGACGGGGCGGTCGTGGGCCTGGCGGTCGTGGCCGGCGCCGACCTGGATCAGCTGTACGTCGCGCCCGACCGGCTCGGCGAGGGGATCGGCCGGCGGCTGCTCGACCTCGCCAAGGACCGTTCGCCCGGCGGCCTGTCGCTCTACACCTTCCAGGTGAACGACCGGGCGCGCCGCTTCTATGAGCGAAACGGCTTCACGGCCGAGTGGTTCGGCGACGGGTCGGCGAACGAGGAGGGCCAGCCGGACGTCCGCTACGTCTGGCGGCCGGCGCCGTGACGGAGGCCCAACCGGATCTCGTCGTCCGATCGCCGGACGGCGTCGGGATCGCGGTGTTCGCCTCCGGTGAGCCCCGCCGGCCGCCGATCGTGCTCGTCCACGGGGCGACGGCGGACCACACCACGTGGCGGACGTCGGGTCCGCTGCTGGCCGACGGCCACGCCCTGTTCGCGATCGACCGGCGCGGCCGGGGCGCATCCGGCGACGCGACGCCGGGCACGCCCTACGACATCGAGCGCGAGTTCGACGACCTCGCGAGCCTGGCCGACGCCGTGGCGGCGGCGACGGGCCGGCCCGTCGACGTGGTCGGGCATTCCTATGGCGGCCGGATCGGGCTGGGAGCTGCGCTCCGGACGGACACGATCCGCCGGCTCGTCGTCTACGAGGGAGCGCCGCCCGCGCCCGACGGCGGCTACCAGGACGAGGACGCGGCCACGCTCCACCGGGTCGAGACGCTCGTCGCCGCGGGCAACCGCGACGAGGCGCTCGCCACGTTCATGCGTGAGATCGTCGGAATGCCCGAGGCGGACCTCGCCGACTTCCGGTCGAACCCGATCTGGCCACGCCGGGCCGCGGCGGTCGACACGACGATCCGCGAGCTGCGCGCCGAGACGAGCCCCGCCGCCTCGCTCGACGCGCTCGGCGCAGTCCGCCAGCCCGTGCTCCAGGTCCTCGGCGGCGCCAGCGCCGCCCCGTTCGCGGCCGCCACCCACGCGCTCGACGCGCGGCTGCGGGACGGGCGCATCGTGACGATCGAGGGCGCGCGGCACGCGGCCCACCACACCCATGCGGGTGCCTTCGTGGCGGCGGTGGAGGCGTTCCTCGCCGAGGCCCGCGCCACAGACGCCCAGCTCGCGCCGTCCCGTCGCGCGTGATCATCCGGACCGAGGGCCTCGCGAAGCGCTACGGCCGCGTCGACGCGCTCGTGGACCTGACGATGGACGTCGACGCCGGCGAGGTGTTCGGCTTCCTCGGCCCGAACGGCGCCGGCAAGACGACCGCCGTCAGGCTGCTCCTGGGCCTCGCCCACCCGAGCGGCGGGCAGGCGACGGTCCTCGATGCGCCCCTCGGCGATCGCCGAGCCCG
>DATBGP010000470.1:0-7991 GCA_036557925.1 Candidatus Limnocylindrales bacterium
GGCTGTCACCGTGCCAGAGGGTCGCGGGGCCATCGTCGAAGGCGAGCTCGTCGTCGGGGGCGGTCGCGGTGGGGCCGCCGTCGCGGGCGGGGGCGTCGGCCTCGATCACGCAGCCATCGTACGCCGCGAATCGACGACGCCGGGTCGTCGACCCGGCGTCAGGAGTGGTGCGGTTCAGGCGTTGCGCGTTCGGGCGCCACGAGCTCAGGCGCGGACCTGGCGCTCCAGCCGCTTCTGGAATCGCTCGACCTGGCCCGCCGTGTCGATGATCGTCTGCTTGCCCGTGAAGAACGGATGGCAGTTCGAGCACACGTCGACGCGCAGCTCGGGTCGCGTGGATCCCACGGTCCATTCGAGGCCGCAGGAGCCGCAGTGGACCTTCGCTTCGTAGTACTTGGGATGGATGTCGGGTTTCACGTGAACTTCTCCTCGACGCCTTCCGCTCCGGTTCGATGCTCCGGCCGGTGGTCGTCGCGCGACGGCGCGGGCTCTACGCCTTGGCGCCGGCGGTCGTCGTCTCGGCCTCGACGGCCTCGACCCGGATCCGCTTCTTGCTCTTGGTCGCGTGCTCGAACCTGACCTTGCCGGTCGTCGTCGCGAACACGGTGTAATCCCTGCCGAGTCCGGTGCCGGTGCCGGCGAGGAAGGTCATTCCCCGCTGGCGGACGATGATCGAACCCGCCGGGACGAGCTGGCCGTCGCCGACCTTCACGCCCAGTCGCTGGCCGACCGAGTCGCGGCCGTTCTTCGAGCTGGAACCAGCCTTCTTGTGGGCCATCTCGTCTACTCGTCCTTCTTCGTGGCGCGGGGCTTCGGCTTGGCGGTCGAAGGCTTCGCGTCGGCCGCGCCGCTCTGCGTCTTCGCGCGGGGGGTCTTCGGCTGGGCCTTGGCGGGAGCCGCCTTGGCAGCCGGCTTCGACTCGGCCTTCGCCTGGGCCTTCTCCGTGGCCTTCGGCGCCGTCCTGGCGGCACCGCGGCCGGTCGGCTTCGCGGGGGCCTTCGCCGCCGACGCCTTCGCGAGCTTCTCGGCGAGGGCGGCGTCCTCGGCGGCCTGCTTCGCGGCGGCCTCCTGGAGCCGCTCACGCTCGGACTTCGCCTCGGCGTCGGCCTTGCGCTTGTCATCGGCGGCGCTGCGCTTGCCGAGCTTCACGTCGGTGATGCGAAGGACGGTCACGTCCTGGCGGTGGCCCTTCTTGACCCGCCGCCGAGCCTTGGGGCGGTACTTGAAGGAGATGACCTTGTCGGTGCGGTCCTGCCGCAGGACCTCGGCCTCCACGGCCGCGTCCGCGACCACCGGGCGGCCGATCGCCGACTCGTCGCCGTCGGCGACCAGCAGGACACGATCGAGGGTGATGTTCTCGCCGGGCCTGGCCTCGAGGAGCTCGACCTCGAGCTCCGTCCCGACCTCGACGCGGTACTGCTTCCCGCCCGTCTCGATGACTGCGTACATGGAACCCTTCGGATTTGGTGCGGCGGTCATGGGTCGACCGCGACATCGGACATGGAGAGCCGCCCGGCAGGGCCGGAACGCGGACGCGGAGTGTACGTTCGAACGGGCCGGAGCGTCAATCGTGCGGACGCCGAGCCGTCCCCGCGCCCTCCGTCAGTGGCGCCTTCCGGATCGACTCCAACGGCACGGACATCGCGAGCGGCACGATCGTCGAGCTCGACCGGCCCCGGCGCCTGGTGCTCAGCTGGGGCTGGGAGGTGCCCGGCGACTCGACCGCGCCCGGGGCGAGCCTCGTCGAGGTGACGTTCGAGCCGGACGGTGACGGGACCCGCCTGCGTCTCCACCATTCGGGCCTGAGCGACGACGCCGTCCAGGGCCTGCCGAACGCTGGGATCAGTTCCTGCCGGGCCTCGCGGAGCCGGGCGCCCGCGACTGACGCGACGAAGGCCGCGCCGGCATCCTGGGCCTCGGCCCGGCAGGGGCCGGGTTCGCCGGTCGATCCAGCTCGTCCGCGAGGAGCAGGCGCGTCCGCGTCATCTCCCGGGCCGCCAGCGCCAGGCCCGTGGCGTCGGCGACCGCCCCGACCACCTCGTCGGGCCGGCCGGCACCGACCGCCGGATCGAACCGGGTCCGGGCGCGCAGCACGACAGGCCCGGCGTCACCGGACTCGAGGCCCACGCCGAGCAGGAGCGGCCGCAGGTCGTACGTCTTCTCCGCCGTTCCCTTGACCCGGACCCGCGGGATCGAGGCGGCGCCGTCGAGCCCTTCGACCGCCCGAGCCAGGCGGAGACGGTCGTCGTCGGTCGCCACGCCGTCCAGCTCGATCCGCCAGTCGGCCGCCGCGACTTGCCCCGCCAGGGCGGGCGCGCCCAGCCAGACGTCCTCGGCGTCGACCCAGTGGTGCGAAACGGGCAGGCACGGGCCGAGTGCGGCGCGAACCTGCCAGGCGGGCAGCCGCTCGAGCAGCCAGAGATCCAGGAGCTCCCGCTCACCGCGCGCGACGGCGGGCAGCGGCGCCGCGAACGCCATCCTCGGACGGCCGACGTCGCCGGGCTGCCGGGCGATCGGCAACCCGGACGAGACCGCTGCCTCGTTCCAGGCGTCGATCGCCGCCCGGCCGACACGATCGGCGTCGACCGCGTCCCGCGCGAACGTGATCCGCCATCGCTGGCGTGCCTCGGGCGCGGCCTCGGACGGGCGATCCACGTCTGCTAGTCTCCCGCGCGATGGATCCATACAAGGTCCTCCAGGTCGACCCCGAGGCGGAGGACGAGGTGATCCAGGCCGCGTACCGGCGGCTGGCGCAGAAGTATCACCCCGACGTCGCCGGTCCGGACGGCTCGGCGCGGATGGCCGCCATCAATGCCGCGTGGGAGCTGCTGCGGGACCCGAAGCGTCGGGCCGGCGTGGACCGCGAGCGACGGATCGCCCGGCATGCCGCCGAGGGTGCCCATCAGGCGCAGACCGCTGCCGGCGCGCGATCCGCGGGATCCTCGACGCCACCGCCGGCTTCGCCGTCCGCGGCACGAGGCGGAGCCGCTGCCAGCGCCGGCGCGGGACCTCGACCGGCCGAGACGGTCTCCTCCGACTGGTCGAGCGGCCGATCCACGGCCGGCGGCGGGTACGACCCGTCGCGGATGCGGGCGCCCGAAGGTCTCGGCGCGGCCGGACCGCCGCCGGGCGATGCGTCCGGGACCGTCCTGAGCTTCGGCCGATACGCCGGCTGGTCGCTCGGCGAGATCGCCCGTCGCGACGTCGACTACGTCGAGTGGCTCGACCGGATGCCGATCGGCCGGCCGTACCGCGACGAGATCGACGTCCTGCTCCGGAAGGCCGGGCGTCGCCGGAGTGCCGCGACCGAAGCGCAGGATCGACGGGGGCTCTTCCGGCGGTAGCGTGCGATCGATGCTCGCTGGCGTCGGTCAGCCCGGGCTGGTCGGTCGGGCCGCTCCGGAGGCACGGACGACCCACGGGATCGTCGTCCCCTGGACCAGCAGCGTGAACAGGACGATCCCGAACGTGATGCCCTGCAGCAGGTCGCGGTTCGGGAGGTCGGCCGGCAACGAGAGGGCCAGCGCGACCGACACCGCGCCGCGGAGCCCCGCCCAGAACAGGACGTGGAGCCAGCCGATCGGCATCCCGACCTCGGGGCGACGAGCGGCCGCCAGGCGCGCGGCACCGCCCAGGAGCCCATACACGACGATGGCGCGCGAGGCGACCACCGCAACGATGCCGATGCTGATCGGCCCGGCCGCGTGGATGAGCGCGCCCGGCGTGATCGAGACGCCCACGAGGAGGAACACCCCCGCCGTCAACAGGAACGCGACGAGCTCCCAGACGTCGTCGATGGACTCCCGTGCCCGTTCGGTCAGGACGCGGCGCGCCCCGGCGCCGAACGTCGCCGCAGCCGCCAGGGTCGCGATCACCCCCGAGCCCCCGAACGCATCGGCCACCAGATAGGTCCCGTAGGCGAGGACGATCGTGATCGTCAGCTCCACGAGGTGGTCGTCGACGACCCGGACCAGCCTCGCCGCTCCGGCGCCGGCGATCACGCCGACGGCGAGGCTCCCGACGACGATCAGGACGAACTCGACCGAGGCCATGCCCGCCGAGCCGCCGCCCGACAGGAGCTCGAGCGCCAGGGCAAAGAGCGCGATCCCCGTGCCGTCGTTCACGAGGCTCTCCATCTCGACCGTTGTCGCGAGTCGTGCCGGCACCGGGAGGCGCCGGAATGCCGCGAGGACCGCGGCCGGATCGGTGGCGGCGACCATCGCCCCGACGACGAACGCCTCGGCGAGGGTCAGCCCGGCCGCCGCTGCGAGGATGATCGCCACGATCCCCGCAACGACCACGACCCCGGGGATCCCGAGCAGGACGATCCAGCCGGCCGAGGGCCGCAGGACGTCCAGATCGGTCCGGAAGGCCGCTTCGAAGACGAGTCCCGGAAGGACGATCGCCAGGAGGACGTCGGGGCTGACCGGCGGCGAGATCGGGAAGCCGAGCGACGGCCCGATGAGCGCCACGGCGAGCCCGACGAGGACGAGCACGACGGACGAGGGCAGCGCCCGGCGTCGGGTGAGCAACGCGACGGCAACGGATGCCGCGAGGATCCCGACCAGCAACCAGATCGGGGTCAGCTCGCCGACGTCGGGCACGCTACGCGTCTCTCCGGCGCCCGGGTCCATCGGACGACCGGGCCGTCACCACTCCGCGCGGGTCTGTCTGATGTTGATGCTCTGGACGATCCCCAGGCCCACGGCGAGGCTGATCAGCGACGCGCCGCCGTGGGAGATGAACGGCAATGGGATGCCGGTGATCGGCATGAGGCCGATCACCATGCCGAGGTTCACGAAGAGCTGGAAGAGGATCATCGACGCCAGGCCGCTCGCGAACATCATCCCGAACGGGTCCTTCGACTTCCAGCCCGAGACGAGCAGGCGCCAGACCAGGGCGGAGAACAGGATCAGCAGGATCATCGCCCCGATGAAGCCGAGCTCCTCGAGGTAGATCGCGGCGACGAAGTCGCTCTCCTGGACCGGCAGGAAGTTCAGCTGGTTCTGGGAGCCGTTCGTCAGCCCGGTCCCGGTGAGGCCGCCGGACCCGACCGCGATCTGCGACTGGTAGAGCTGATAGCCGGCACCTTGCGGGTCCGTCGCGGGGTTGAGGAACGCGTTGATCCGCGCCTTCTGGTAGTCGCGCAGGATGTAGGTCCAGATGACGGGCAGCGATGCGAGGACGATCGCCACCATCGCGCCCAGCCACCGCAGGCTCGCGCCCGACATGAACAGCATCCCGCCGAGGATCGCGAGGAGGACCAGGGAGGTCCCGAGGTCCGGCTGGAGCATCACGAGGATCCAGGGCGGCACGACCAGGACGCACGCGCCGAGGATCGACGGCAGCGATCGCAGGTTGCCGTGCCGCGCGCCGAGGTAGTTCGCGAGGACCACGATCATCAGGATCTTCGCCAGCTCGCTGAACTGGAAGTCGAACGGACCGATCGAGATCCAGCGCGACGCGCCCCCCACCCCATGCCCGATCGCGAGCGTGAGCCCCAGCAGACCGAGCTGCAGGAGATAGAGCGGCCAGGCGAAGGTCTTCAGCCACTTGTAGTCGAAGGCCGTCGTGATCACGAACGCGATCAGGGCGATACCCGTCCACATCAGGCCACGGACGAACGTCGTGCCGCCGGAGAGCACCGTCTGGCCCTGCTCGACGCTGTTCGTGTAGGCCATGACCAGCCCGAGCGTCGCCAGCAGGCCCGCGTACGCCGCGAGCTGGAGATCGAACGCCCGCCAGGCCGCGCCGATCGATCGGGCAGCCCAGTCGGTCATCCGGGCCGGCTCGGCGCGGATCACGCCCATGACCGGCCCCCGGCTCGCCCCTGGATCGTCGACGTCTGCATCAGTTGGACTGGTAGAAGTTGCCGCGCTCGAGGAGGTTGAAGTTCCGGTAGTCGTGCTTGATGTTGAAGTGGAGCTGCAGGTAGTACTTCACGATCTCGGTGGCCGCGTTGCCCTTCGTTCGCGAGTCATACGCGAAGGCGAGGACGACCAGTCCGGCGTCCTCGCGGTCCACTGCCTTGATCCCCGACGGATCGGCGCTCGTCTTCGCGGCGTTCTTCGGCACGAAGGCGACGAACCACGAGTGGAACGGCAGCCGGCCCTGCTTGTCGCGAGTGCCGAACTCGGCCGTGCCGGACTTGCCGGCCACCACGATCGGCAGGTCGACGAGGTTGTAGGTGTGGCGCACGAGGACGACGTTGCGCGCGGCTTCGCGCATCACCTTCAAGGTGCTCCGCGGAACGTCGAGCCGACGGATGAGCTTCGGCTTGAACGCCTGGACGACATTCCCGTCCGGTCCGACGATCTGCCGCACGACCTGCGGCTGGTAGAGCTTGCCGCCGTTCGCGAGAGCCGCATAGGCGTTGATCAGCTGGATCGGGGTCACGACGTCGTAGCCCTGGCCGATGCCCGCCTGGTACACCTCGCCGGGATAGATCTGCTCGCCGAACGTCGCCTGCTTCCAGGCGTTGGACGGGACGATGCCCGAGACCTCGCCGGGCAGGTCGATGCCGGTCCTGGCGCCGAACCCGTACTGCTTCGCCCAGTGAGCGAGCCGGTCGATCCCGAGCATGCCGGCCAGCTGGAAGAAGAACGTGTCGCTCGAGTGGGCGAAACCGAGCCGGATCGGGATGGCGCCCCAGCCGCGGTGGTTCCACTCCCAGAACTTCGTCCGACCGAGCAGCAGATACGGGCGGGTGGATACGCGGCTGGTCGGGGAGATCTTGTGATCCGTGAGCGCGCCGGTCCCCGTCACGAGCTTGTAGGTGGAGCCCGGCGGGTAGTGCGCCTGGATCGCGTGGTTGATCAGGGGCTTGTTCGGGTCGGCGAGCAGCTTCGCGTAATCCTTGGCCGAGATGCCGCGGGCGAACTGATTGTCGTCATACGTCGGCAGGCTGACCATCGCGAGAATCTCGCCCGTCTGCGGGTTCTCCACGATCACGACGCCGCGCTTCAGCCCTGCGGCTTTCATGCCCCACTGGAGAGCCTTCTGGGCGAGCGCCTGCTCCTTCGTGTCGATCGTCAGCGTCAGCGAGTCGCCTGACGTCGCCTGCTGCACCGTCTGGAGATCCTGGACCTTCCGGCCGGCCGCGTCCTTCTCGACCGTCTTCTCGCCGTAGGTGCCGCGGAGATCGGTCTCGTAGTACGCCTCGAGGCCCGTCTTGCCGAGCAGGTCGTCGGGGAGGTAGCCCTTGGCCTTGAGATCCGTCAGCTGGTCGGGCGCGACCGGACCCGTGTAGCCGAGCAGCTGGGAGACGAGCGGCCCCTCCGGGTACTGGCGGCGGGCTTCGATCACGACCTCGACGCCCGGGAGCGCGTCACCGGCCTCGGCAAGGAGCCGGGCCGTCGCATCGGGCACGTCGGTCGCGACCCGGACGAGGTCGAACCGGGAACCTGGGTTGCTGTCGATCGCGCCGTTGATGTCCGCGGGGTCCATCTTCAGGAGCGTCGCGAGACGGGCGACGACCTCGTCGCGTCGCTGCTCCGGGAGGTCGACCGGGCGGATCTTCACGGCGAACGTGGGCACGTTCTTGACCAGCGCGACGCCGTTCCGGTCGTAGATCAGTCCGCGAGCGGACGGGACCGCCTCCGAGGCCGTGCGGTTGCCCTCGCTCAAGGCCGCGAACTGCCCGCCGTTCACGATCTGGAGATAGAAGAGGCGAGTGGTCAGGCCACCGATCGCCAGGATCATCGCGAGGCCGAACACGAGGAAGCGCGTGTTCGGCCGGGAATACTCGTGCCGGCCGTCGAGATACGGCGTCATCGCGGGGCCCGTTCTTCGTCGTGGGCGAATCGGTCGTGGATCGAGACCGCCAGGGGGCCGAGGATGGCCGCGAGGATGACGTCGTACAGGACGCCGGGTGCCACGAACCGCAGCGGATCCGTCAGCGCGGCCGCGGGACGCAGGACCGAGAAGAGCACGACGAGAGTCATCGAATAGAGCAGGCTCAGGATGGCCGTGGCGATGATGGCGACGATCGG
>DATBGP010000471.1:0-1973 GCA_036557925.1 Candidatus Limnocylindrales bacterium
ATCAGGTTGAACGCCGTCCGGACCCCGATCTCGCGGCGCGTGGGGCCGGCGTGCTTCATCGCCGGGTGGAAGCCCGGCGCGAACATGAACGCGAAGCCGACGTCGCGGAGCGCCGCCGACGCCGAGGCCGCGTCGTGGTCGATCCGGACGCCGAGCGCGTCGAGGACATCGGCCGAGCCCGACCGCGAGGTCATCGCCCGGTTGCCGTGCTTCGCGACCGGCACCCCGGCCGCGGCGACGACCAGGGCCGCCGTGGTGGAGATGTTGAACGTCCCACTCGCATCGCCGCCGGTGCCGCAGGTGTCGATCGCGCCGTCGGGCGCGTCGACCTTCACGGCGCGCTCCCGCATCGCCGACGCGAACCCGGTGAGCTCGTCCACGGTCTCGCCGCGCATCCGGAGCGCGACCAGGAGGGCGGCCAGCAGGGCCGGGGTCGCCTCGCCGTCCATCACGCTGCCCATCGCCTCGCGAGCCTCGTCCACCGTGAGCGTCCGGCCGTCGACCACCGCCGCGAGGGCGGTCCGAACCTGGTCGCTCATCGGGCGGCCTCCGTGGCGAGGACGCCCGTCGCGGACTCGACGGGCGCCGGCCCGGCCGCCGCCTCGGCCATGCCGGCGGTCGCGAACGAGCCCGACGCGTCGTCGAGCCGCGACGCCTCACCCTCCCCGGCGAGCCGGAGGACGTTGGCGAGCAGGTGCGGGCCCTGCGGCGTGAGCACGGATTCGGGGTGGAACTGGACGCCCTCGAGGGGCAGCGCCACGTGACGGATGCCCATCACGACCCGGTCGACCTCGCTCATCGCGGTGACGCGCAGCTCGGGCGGCAGCGTGGCGGGATCCACCGCGAGCGAGTGGTAGCGGGCGGCCATGAACGACGGCGGCATCCCCGCGAGCAGGCCCGCGCCGTCGTGAGTCACCTCGGACGCCTCGCCGTGGACGAGCGTCGGCGCCCGCACGATCGAGGCGCCGAACGCCGCCGCCATCGACTGCATCCCGAGGCACACGCCCAGCAGCGGGATCTCGTGATCGCGGGCGACCTCGATCGAGGCGACCGAGACGCCGGCGGAGTCCGGGTCGCCCGGTCCGGGCGAGACGACGATGCCCCGGAGGTCGGTCGCGGGATCGGCGGCCATCGCCTCGACGCCGGCCTTGTCGATCGCGTCGTTGCGCACGACGCGGACCTCCGCTCCCGCCGCCTCGAGCGCCTGGACGAGGTTGAACGTGAACGAGTCGTAGTTGTCGATCACGAGGATCATCGCGACCCGCCTCCGGCGCCGGAGCCGGCGCCTGCCCCCGAGCCGGCGCCCGTCCCGGCTTCGGCCGGCTCCGTCCGGCTTCGGGACGGAGACGCCGTCGCGGGCGCCGCCGCGAGCTCGATCGCACGCCGGAGGGCCGCGGCCTTGTGCTCGGTCTCCTCGAACTCCTTCTCGGGGACGCTGCCGGCGACGATCCCCGCGCCGGTGTGGATGTGCGCCTGGCCCTCGCGCAGGACCGCGCTCCGGATCGTGATCGCGGTGTCGAGGTTGCCGTCGTAGCCGAGGTAGCCCACCGCGCCACCGTACAGCCCTCGCCGCTCGCCCTCTGCGGCGGCGATCAGCTGCATGGCCCGGACCTTCGGCGCGCCGCTCAGGGTGCCGGCCGGGAAGACCGCGCGAAGCGCGTCGAGGGCGTCCAGGTTCGGTCGCAGCCGGCCCTCGACGTGCGACACGAGGTGGAGGACGTGGCTGTAGCGCTCGACGTCCATGTAGCGGCTGACGGTCACGGTCCCGGGGCGGGCGACCCGGCCCAGGTCGTTCCGGCCGAGGTCGACCAGCATGATGTGCTCCGCCCGCTCCTTCGGGTCGCGCTGGAGCTGCTCGGCGAGCAGCGCGTCTTCCTGCTCGTCCTTGCCGCGCGGCCGCGTCCCGGCGATGGGATGCGTGGTCAACCGGTCGCGCTCGACCTGGAGCAGGAGCTCCGGGCTCGCCCCGACGA
>DATBGP010000472.1:0-5557 GCA_036557925.1 Candidatus Limnocylindrales bacterium
CGGACTCGCTCACCCGAGTCACGGGGAACGCTCACCGGGCCATGAGGGACATCGCGGCCCGACCCAAGGAGGTCCCACAGGATGTCGCTGCTCCGACGGGTGGAACGGGCGCAGCAGGCCGCGGCCGAGCGGGCCAGGGCCAACTCGCCGGACGCCCCGGACACGATCGGCCCCCCGACCTCGCCGCCGGTCCCGGTGATGTCGCCGGCCCCGATGGCACCGCCCGTGCCGGTCGCTCCGACCCCGCCCGCCGCGACGTCGCCGACGCCCTCGCTGCCGTCCCATCGAGCCCTGCCGACCGAGCGCGTCCCCACCCGCGACGAGCTCCTTCGCGACATCCGGATGCGCCTCCAGCACGAGGTCGTCAACGCGTTCGACACGCTCCTCGACGAGCAGACGACCGACGTCCACACGAAGATCGAGGGGATCGTCGACCGGACGGTGGCGCAGCAGGGCTTCGCCGTCACGCGCCTGGAGCGCGAGCGCCTGGTCGACGAGCTGGCCGACGACGTCACCGGCTTCGGGCCGCTGGAGCCGCTCCTCCAGGACGAGTCGATCACCGAGGTGATGGTCAACGGCCCGACCCACATCTACATCGAGCGGAACGGCAAGATTCAGAAGGTCGACACCGTCTTCCTGAACGACGAGCACGTCCTCCGG
Source organism: Candidatus Limnocylindrales bacterium (assembly GCA_036557925.1). Classification (GTDB taxonomy): domain Bacteria; phylum Chloroflexota; class Limnocylindria; order Limnocylindrales; family CSP1-4; genus CF-46. The sequence continues at coordinate 661 of DATBGP010000472.1, forward strand.
ATCATCGACCGGATCATCACGCCGATGGGCCGCCGGATCGACGAGATGAGCCCCCGCGTCGATGCCCGCCTTCCCGACGGCTCGCGGGTCAACGCGATCGTGGAGCCGCTGTCGCTGGTCGGACCGGTCATCACCGTCCGGAAGTTCGCGACCCATCCATACACCGTCGACGACCTCATCCGGTTCGGGACGGCGACGCCCGAGATGTTCGACTTCCTGAAGGCCTGCATCGAGGCACGGCTGAACCTCTTCGTGTCGGGCGGCACCGGCTCCGGCAAGACGACGACCTTGAACGTCCTCTCGCAGTACATCCCGAACGACGAGCGGATCGTCACGATCGAGGACGCCGCCGAGCTCCAGCTCCGGCAGGACCACGTGATCACCCTCGAATCGCGACCGCCGAACCTGGAGGGCGAGGGCGAGATCACGATCCGCCACCTGCTGCGGAACGCGATGCACATGCGGCCCGACCGGGTGATCGTCGGCGAGTGCCGCTCGGGTGAAGCCCTGGACATGCTCCAGGCGATGACGACCGGCCACGACGGCTCGCTCTCGACGGGTCACGCGAACAGCCCGAAGGACATGCTCCGCCGGCTCGAGACGATGGTCCTGATGACCGGCTACCAGCTGCCGCTGCGGGCGATCCGCGAACAGATCGCCTCGGCGGTCGACCTGATCGTCCACACCGCACGGCTGAAGGACGGCACCCGGAAGATCGTCAACATCACCGAGGTCTACGGGATCGAGGACGACGAGATCCTGACCCAGGACATCTTCGCGTTCGAGCAGACCGGCATCGACGACGAGGGGAAGATCGTCGGCGAGCTGCGGCCGACCGGCGTCCGGCCGACGTTCATGGCCCAGTTCCAGAAGAATGGCGTCATCCTGCCGCCGGGCGAGTTCGGCATCCCGCCCGAGAACCCCGACAAGCCCGTCATCTCGATGAAGGCTCGCTATGGCGCATCCGAGTCATCGCCCGCGGCGGTCCTCGCCGCGATCAAGGTCGGCGAGGGCCGGGCGGTCACCGCAGGCGGGATGGTCTACGTCTCGGCGGTCGGGCCGATCGACCCGGAGACGCACCAGGTCGTCCACGGCGGGATCAAGGAGCACGCCCGGCGCTGCCTGGCGAACCTGAAGACGAAGCTCGAATCCGAAGGCAGCTCGCTCGACAAGGTCGTCTGGGCGAACTGGTCGCTGCGCGACCCGAGCGAGTTCGACGCCTTCAACGAGGAGTGGATCCGCTGGTTCCCCGGCGACGCACCGATCGGGCAGGGCACGCTGATGCCGCCGCTCCAGCGACGGGCCGGGTTCCGGGTCTCGATCGGGGTGATCGCGGAGGCCTGACGCCCCCGCCGGTTCAGGGGAGCGGCAGGCCGCTCGGGAACGGGAACGCGCCTTCGCCCGGCAGGCCCTTCGGCACGACCGTGCTCAGGTCCTTCGGCAGGAACGGTCCCAGGATCGTCAGCACGAACGGCACGGTCGTCTGCCGGAGGATGTGGACCGTCTGGGACGCGTTGAACGATTCGACGATCGACTTGAAGGGCCCGGCCTGGATGACGGCCGGCAGCGTCGACGAGGTCCCGAAGTACGTGTCGACGAGCACGACCGCGACCGAGAGGATGAGGATCGCCTCGATGAAGCCGAAGACGGCGCCGAGGATCTGGTCCAGCTCCTTCGTGAGCCCCTGGACGTTGATCCGCTCGATCAGCGACCGGCTCGCGAGGTGGAGCGCCGCCAGGGCGGCCGGGAAGACGATGATCGCGGCGACCAGCTCCGCGTAGTCGGCGGTGATGTCCGGGAAGAACGTCTGGAGGATCGCCGCGACCGGATAGCGCAGGTAGGCGCTCAGGAGGAACGCGATGACGGCGAACACGATGCCGAACAGGCGCTTGAGGAACCCCGACCGGTAGCCGCCGTAGAGGAACCCGGCGATGAACCCGAGAAGGACGACGTCCATGTCACCGACTCACTGGGAAGGGTGATCGAGCCGTCGCGCACGATACTCGCTGCGGCGGCCGGCCGCCGACCGGTTCGGGTCCGGACCGTCAACCGCCCGCGGTTGCCTGCCCTTCCTGCACGGTGACGGCCGTCCACATCCGCCCGTGCGGCTTGACGTCGACGGTGAAGCCGCCGTTCTCGTCGGGACCGAAGGGCTCGCCGATCCTCGTCGTCGGCTGGTCGCCGCATGTCGCCGTGAACGCCTGAAGCGATCCTGTCTGATCGCCGCGGCTGACGGCCACGTCGACGGACGTTCCGCCCTGGCAGGAGACCACGACCCGCGCGAGCTGGTTGCCGTCCGTCAGGCGGCCGACGAGCGCCTCGTCCAGGTCGTCCGCGACAAAGCGCGGACCCGACGAGATGACCTCGCTCCAACCGTCGCCGTCGCGCGCCGTCCCGATCGGCGACGGATCGGCCGTGAGCAGCAGCCGCCAGGCCGTGCCGTCGGCAGCCGTGACGAGGACGTCCGGCTCCGGCCGACTGCCCGGCCGCCAGGCCATCTCGTGGACGAGCCCGTCGCACGGCACGACGGTGGTGGTATCGGGCACGAACGGGCTGGCTGGGTCGTACACGCCCGTGTGGTAGGCCATTGTCTCGGAGCCGATGCACGACGCGCGGAAGACGTACCGGTCCCGGAACTTGATCTGTCCGACGTCCACCGGCTCGTCAGCCGCGCTTCCGCCGGGCTTCGGTGGCGCCGGTGGGCGCTCCGCGTCGATCAGCACCTCCTCGTCGGGCCCCGCCGCCGGCTGCGTCAACGTCGACCCTGCCGCGGTGCTGCCGTTCACGACTCGGACCACGAGCCGCCAGCTGGCCGTTCCCGGCAACGCGAGCCGAACGGTGGACGGTCGCACGCCCGACACGATGCTCCGGTTCACGATGCCGTTGCAGCCGACGGGATGGAGCCCCGGCCCGGACGACGTTCCGACGGGAACGAGTGCCAGGTCGGCCTGGTCGGACGAGCCGCCCTTCGTCAGGCAGCCGAACTCCACCTGGTAGTCGCCCACTGGAACCGGCCCAAGGTCGACGCTGGACGGATGGCTGACAGCCACATCCGGCATGGCCGCCGTGTAGCCCGGGCCGCTCGCCTGGGCGAGAACGATCGCGTCAGCCGGTCCCGAATGCAACAGGTCCACGAGCGTCGGGAGGTCGGTGGGGCCCGACGGCAGCGGCAGGTTCTCCGGCACCGGCGTCACGACTGGTTCGGTCGACGGGGTCGGGCCGGGCGGGACGACGGCGAGGTTCGACGGCTCTGGCGCGTCCGAGCTCCGCTCGAAGAAGCCGCCCACGACCGCGCCGACGCCGACCAGGCCGATCCCGACCGCCGCCGCCAGGAGGAGGGCCATCGGCCGGGTCGCGGCCTGACGCCGCCGGAGCGCCCAGCGGCGCTCGAGCTCGGCGGGCGTGATCGTCAGGGCGACCCGATCGCCCTCGCCGCGAAGCGCGTCCCGGAGGCGGCGCTCGATCAGGTCGTCATGCATGGCGTGCCTCCGTGGCCGGCGAGCCGGCCGGGTCGGTCAGGGAGCGGCGGAGCCGGTCCAGCGCGGTCTGGAGCTGGGCCTTGATCGTGTTCGGGCTCTTGCCGAGGGTGCGGGCGACCTCCTCGACCGGGAGGTCCGCGTAGTAGCGGAGCACGACCGCCGCGCGCATCTGGACCGGGAGGTCCGCGACGCCGGCGAGCAGCGCGAGATGATCGGCGGACTCGGCCGCGAGGTCGCCGGGCGCGGCGTGGTCGGGCGCGACAGTCAGGTCCACCACGCGCGAGGAGCGGCGCCGCATCGACAGGGCCCGGTTCGTCGCGACCCGGAGGAGCCAGGCCCGGAGCGCGGCGTCGTCGCGGATCTGGCCCGCCTTGTCGAAGGCGGTCAGCAGCGTCTCGATCGTCACGTCCTCGGCGAGGAGCCGATCGCGCAGGATCAGGAACGCAACGGACTGGATCTCTCGCCCATGGGCGTCGAGCAGCTCAGCCAGCGTCTCTGGTCGCCGTCGTCGCAGCGCCTCGACCGTCATCGGCCTCTCGGCTGTCGGGCGGCTGGTCGCCGCCCTGTCGAAGCGTAGACGCGCGGCATGCCCCGGACGGGCTAGTGGGTGTGGCACCCTGTCACCGTGAGGTTCCGGACCGAGCTGCTCCAGAGCTCGAAGACCGCCACCGGCATGGTCGTGCCGGACGAGGTGATGAACGCGCTGGCCGCCGGCAAGGCGCCGAAGGTCAGCGTGACGATCAACGGCTTCACCTATCGGAGCAGCGTCGCGACCGTCGACGGCCGGCCGATGATCGGCGTCAGCGAAGCGGTCCGGAACGCGACCGGCGTGAAGGGCGGCGACCAGATCGACGTCGACATCGAGCTGGACACGGCGCCCCGGACGATCACCGTGCCGGCGGACCTGGCCCGGGCGCTCGACGCCGAGCCGGCGGCCCGGGCCACGTTCGACAAGCTGTCGTACAGCCTCCAGCGGTTCTGGGTCGAGCCGATCGAGGGAGCGAAGAGTCCCGAGACGCGCCAGCGGCGGATCGACAAGGCGATCGCGACGCTCCGCGAAGGCCGATCGCGCTGAGCGGCGCGCCGTTTCCCTACGTCCTTCGCCACTCGGCCCGGTCCCGCCATCTCCGGATCACGATCGACCCGGAGCTCGGCCTCGTGGTCACCGTCCCGCCGCCCGGCCGGCGCGGCTGGGCCCATCCGGAAGCGCGGATCGAGGCGTTCCTCGTCGAACGCGAGGCGTGGATCCGCCGCCACCTGGATCGCCGGTCGCGCGAGCGTGCCGAGCTGGCAGCCCGCGGCGGCCTGACCGACGGGGCCACGCTCCGCTTCCGCGGCGAGCTCCATCGCCTGCGGATCGCACCGTCCGCCGCGGGAATCGCCGACCCCGGTTCGGGCCGTGCCGGCCGCTCCTCGGT
>DATBGP010000473.1:0-6466 GCA_036557925.1 Candidatus Limnocylindrales bacterium
AGCTGATCACCTGGTAGGCGGCACCCGCGACGAGGATGTCGGCGACGTGGTCGCGGAGCCGGGCCGCCGGCACCACCGGCGACCACGCATCGATCCAGGCGTCGGTCGCGGCGTCGATCTCCTCCCCGCGTTCGCCGCTCCAGGAGGTCCACGTCACGAGATCGACCAACGGACTGCCGATCGCCGCATCCGACCAGTCGATGATCACGATCCGGCCGTCGTCGACCCGCGCGGCGTTTCCCGAGTGGAAGTCGCCGTGGATGAGGCTCTCTGGCAGGCCGAGGCGAGCGAGCCGCTCCACGGCCGCCCGAACGCGGGCGATCGCGATGTCGCGATCCGCCTCGGGGACCGGTTCCTCGCCCGCCCCGAACCCGTCGACCCCGATCGCGGCGGCGAACGCCGCCGGGATGCCATCGAGGGGACGATGGGGGCTGCCGGCCGCCTCGAGCGCCGCGAGATCGTGGGGCTGCCCGGCCATCGCCCGCTGGATCTCGACGAGCGTCCTGGCGCCCTCGGCCAGCGCGGCCGGTCGCTCCGCCTCCGGCAGCTCCAGCACCCAGCGGGAGCCGATGTCGCCGACGAGGAGCCAGCCTTCCTCGGGCTCGATCGCGAGCACCGGCGGGACGTCGTCCGGCAGCCGGTCGGCCAGGACACGGGTGATCACCGGCTCGGCGTGGAACACGGGGAACACTGCCTTCAGGAAGAGGTCGCCGTCCGCCGTCGGCGCCCGGAGCAGCGCCGAGATCCCGCGCAGGTAGAACGGCCGCGGCTCGCCGATCAGGGGTCGGCCGGCCTCGGCGGCGGCGCGCCGCATCCAGGCGACCGCCCGGGCGTTCCAGCCGGGTCGCGCCCAGCGCGGGCGAAGAGGTGGCGGCGGGGCCCCGGAGCGAAGCTCTTCGGCGAGCTCGACCGCGCGCGGCCGGATCGCGACCGGGAGCTCGGGGAGGTCGACCGGGATCGGGCCGAACGCGAGGCCGTCGGGCGGCCGCCAGTCGACGGGCGCGGCCTCCGTCGTGACGAGCGTCGGGATCGGGCCGCCTTCCGGGGCGTCCTTCCAGCGCGGGTGCGTCTCGAGGACCGCTGACGGCAGCGCCCACGACGAGCGGAGCAGCTCGTCGACCGCGACGATCGCGGCCACGTCCTCGTCCCCGTCGACCGTCGCCTGCGGCAGGCCTCCCCCCGCGTCGAGCAGCACGGTGTCGCCGGACGCGCCGGGCACGAGCAGGCGCAGGTCCAGCTTCACGGTCGTCGGATGACCCCGGGGCGGCGCCCGCTCACCAGCCCGTATCGCTGCCGAACGTGAACCAGGCGATCGGTCCGACGATCCCGACGAAGACGATCACGAAGGTCCAGATCTCCTTCGTCGACGTCCGGACTCGCTGCCCGGGACGGCCGAGATCGGCCAGCGCCCGGCGGGCGAGCCAGCCGTGGATCGCGAGGACGACGAGCAGGACCGCGAGCGCGGAGAGGGCCTGGGCCGGTTCGGGTCCGCGAGAGACGGGCACGATCCCGAGGATAGCCCGCCGCGGGCCTCTACCATGGGGCCATGCTCAGGATCAGTCGCAAGGCCGAGTCCTTCACCGAGTCGGTCATCCGCGAGATGAACCGCCTCGCGGTCGCCGCCGGCGCGGTCAGCCTCGCCCAGGGCTTCCCCGATTTCCCGGCCCCGGCCGAGCTGAAGGCGGCCGTGGCCGATGCCGTCGCCGCCGACCACAACCAGTACGCGATCACCTTCGGGGCGAAGCCGCTCCGCGACGCGATCGCGGCGAAGACGGCCCGGTTCCATCCGGAATGGATCGTGGACCCGGACGCCGAGATCACCGTGGTCAACGGCGCGACCGAGGGGATGATCGCCTCGATGCTCGGCCTCCTCGACCCCGGCGACGAGGTCGTGATCTTCGAGCCGTTCTACGAGAACTACGGCCCCGACGCGATCCTCACCGGCGCGATCCCGCACTACGTGACGCTCCACGAGCCCGACTGGGCGCTCGACCCGGACGAGCTCCGGGCGGCGATCACGCCGCGGACCCGGGCGATCGTCGTCAACAGCCCCCACAACCCGACGGGCAAGGTGTTCACGCGCGACGAGCTCGGGCTGATCGCGGACCTCTGCCGCGAGCACGACCTCCTGGCCTTCACGGACGACATCTACCAGCACCTGGTCTACGCCGGCGAGCACGTCCCGCTCGCCACCCTGCCCGGAATGCGGGAGCGGACGATCTCGATCGATTCGATGTCGAAGACGTACTCCGTCACCGGCTGGCGGGTGGGTTGGGTCATCGCGCCGCCGGACCTGACGATCGGGGTCCGCCGGGTCCACGACTTCCTGACGGTCGGGGCGGCGGCACCGCTCCAGACCGCGGCCATCGCCGGCCTGACGATGCCTGACGCCTATTACGAACGCCTGCTCGCCGGCTATCGCGAGCGGCGCGACGTACTGGTCCCGGCACTCGAGGCTGCCGGGTTCCGGGTCCACCGGCCCGACGGCGCCTACTACGTGATGACCGACATCCGTGACCTGACCGACGAGGACGACGTCGCCTTCGCCCGCCGGCTCATCGCCGATCCGGGCGTCGCGACGGTCCCGGGCTCGTCGTTCTTCTCGCGGCCCGAGCTCGGCCGGACGAAGGTCCGGTTCGCGTTCCCGAAGCGGATCGAGACGCTGCGCGCCGCGGCGGATCGCCTCGCGACGCTGAGTCCGGCCCGCGTCTGACGCGCCGCCGGCTCAGACCAGGAGGGCGTCGAGCGCAGCCGCGCCGACCAGGCCGGTGATGATCGCGACCGAGACGCTCGCGAGCGTGCCCAGGAGGTAGTACTCGGCGAAGTCGCGATCGTCGAGGAGCCGGAACCGGGCCAGGGTCTTCGCGGCGACGACGAAGCCGATCGCCGCCTGGCTGCCCGTGAGGACGAAGACGACGATGAGGATCCGCTCGAGGATTCCGATCGTCGCCCCGACGCGGGCGGTCTGGGATTGGGGGTGGGCGCCCGGCGCGGCATCGACGCCGGACGTCGAGGACGGTGGACCCGGCGCGGCCTCCGGCTCGGCGGCGATCCGCGTCTCGAGCGGGCCGATCCGGACGGACCAGGCGCGCGACGGTGGGGCGGTCTCGATCGAGACCCTGGCGGGCGTCGTCTCGCGCGCGGCGACGTCCGGCGGCGGCGCGACGGCCGGGCCCGCGCGCGTCCCCCAGCGGGTCTCGCCCTCGCTCTGCTCGACGGGCCGCACGAGGATCGCGACGAAGATCGAAGCGCCGACGACGTTCGCGATCACGAGGCTCGTGCCGACGACGAGCGCCGACACGACGTCGTGGAAGGCCACCAGGTCGAAGCCGCCGATCACCCGGTTCACGGCATCGATCCAGGCCGGCTGCAGGGGCGCCGCCGAGAGGAGCGCGGCCCAGGCGATCGCCAGGATCGCGAGGTGGACGAGCTGGTCCAGGACGAACAGCGCGGCCGGCCAGGGCGTCCAGGCCCGGCCGAGATGGTCGGTGGGCTGGGGTCCCTCGTGCCGGCCATGGGCCGCAACGAGCGCGGCGGCCGCGAACCGCCGGGTGAGCAGGACCTTCGAGCGGTCGACGACCATGTGCAGGACCGCGCTGACCGCGAGGAACAGCCAGCCCGGACCGCCGAACGCGAGCCCGACCGGGATGAGGAGGATCGCGACGATCGCGCCGTGGGCGAGGAGCCCGGCGAGGGCCTGGCGGCCGTGGGACGACTTGGCCCGGACGATCCCGCCGGTCTGGAACAGGAAGTCCGCCGCCAGGTGCGCCAGGACGAGCCAGGCCAGGACCAGGATCGGGTCGCTCATCGGGGAATCATCGGCTCGTCGCGGAGGAGCGTCGCGATGACCCGGGCGAGCTCGCCGATCGAGCGGAGATGGGCCCGGTTCGCGGCGACGGAGATCGTGGCCCGGCTCACCGTGAGGCGCGCGGCCGCCTCGGCCTGGCGGAGTCCGTCGACGAGAAGCAGCCGGCCGATCGTCCGCTGCCGCCCCGTCAGGTCTGCCAGCAGCTCGCCGAGGAGCGGGGCGAGGCCGGCCAGGAGATCGTCGACCCACGCCTCGCCGCGAAGCGCGACCACCGGCTCCCTGCGCGCCGCGGCCGTCGCGAGCCGCTCTCGCGCGGTGATGAACGCGGGTCCGCTCCGCTGGGTCGCCGGGCCCTCGCCGGCATCGACCTCGCCGCGGACGGCGACCCAGCGCATCGGCAGGCGGTCCGGATGGAGCGCCGCGCGGAGGATCGCCCGGGTCGGGTCGGACGTGGGAGCGAGGAGGCCCTGGAGCTCGTCGCCCTGGGTGAACTCGAACTGGGCGAGCCGGTCGGCCGGACCGTACGCCTCGTCGAGATCGGCGGTCAGCGTTCGGAGCCAGGCCGTCGCGCGCGGCGAATCCCCGCGGGACCGCACGACGTCCCCGAACAGGACGACTCCCTCCACGGGCCGCAGGCTACTCCGGAGAGTCGTTAGCCGTCAACGACTAATTCTGGTGGAGTTAGCCGTGATGGGCTAGCGGCCCTGGAAGCGCGCCCGCCGGGGGAGCTCAGACCGCGGCCGCCCGCGCCTCCTCGACGATGTCCGCGACCCGGGCGCGCACCTGCGGCGTGTCGAACCGGAGGAGCGGATCGGGGTCGATCGGCCGCTCCTCGATCCGCCCGTCGCGTCGCAGGTAGAGGACCGGGTAGAGCGTGCCGGTGCCGTCGGCCTCGAGCGTGACAGCGAGCGCGTCGCCGGCGCCATCGTCGCCCACGCCGTCCACGAACGCGGCGAGCGGCACGATCCCCTCGTCCCGCGGGCCCGCCGACGGATCCAGCGAGATCACCCGGGCGAGATAGGCCCGCTGGTGCCACAGCTCCGGGGCCATCGCGAGCTCCGTCGTGATCCGCTCGACGAGGTCGTCGGCGGCGATCGCGGGTCGATCCGGCTCCGTCCCGAAGACCGTCCGCGCGACGTGGCCGGCCAGGACCCGGGCGTTGTACCGCGCACCGTGGACCGCCCCGGAGTTCGCCGGCATGCCGTGCTTCTTCAGGCCGGCCGCGCCCTGGCCGATCGTCCCCGCGAAGAAGATCCCGGGCACGGACGCGCTCTCCCAGTACGGCGTCTGGGCCGGCAGGCGGCTCTGGCCGAATGTCGTCACGCCGAGGTCCGGCAGGTCCAGCAGCGGCGTGACGAACCCGGTCGCCGAGATCACCTCGTCCGCCTCGATCGCCAGCTCCTCGCCGCCGGCGGACGGCCGGACACCGACGACGAACCCCTCCCCCGCCCGCTCGATCGACCCGATCGACGCGTCGAGGACCGTGACCCCGCCGCCGAGCACGTGGTCCTCGAACGGCTGGACGTAGCGCGCCCGGACCCCGACGAGCGACTTCGTGTTCACCGAGAGCTTCGCCGGCGACGGTGAGGCGAGGACGATCCGGCGGGCCCACGGCAGCAGCCCGGAGGCGAGCTCGAACCCCGAGTTCTGCTTGCCCATGATGAACACCCGCCGCCCGGCGTAGGTCTCGGCCGGTCGCGTTTCGGCGTAGTGGGCGGCCAGCTCGATCCCGGGCGTCGAGGGCGAATACGGCTCGGCGACGCCGACCGCGAAGATCGCGACCCGGGCCCGATACTCGCCGTCCGCGGTCTCGAGGACGAACCGCGGTCCGTCCGGTCCGTCCTCCCGGCGCGTCGCGCTCCAGCGGGTGTCGTACCGGATCCGGGTCCCGGTCGAGTCCGCGAAGGTCGCCAGGTTCCGCTCCATCTCGGGGCGCGACGGGAAGTACGACGAGCCGTCCATGAACCCCGGCATCAGCGCGCGATGGTCGGCGTCGTCGGCCAGGAGGCTGTTCCAGTCGTAGCGCTCGTAGGCGCGGCTCTCGCGATCGACGGGGGCATACGGCTTCGTCCAGGACAGGAGGCGCTGGAAGAACGGCCAGCGCCGGAACATCCCGCCCGGCGCCGGGTCCGCGGAGATCACGGCGTGGTCGATCCCGAGGCGCCGCAGCGCATACGAGACCTGGATCGCGCCCGGTCCGCTGCCGACGACGACGACGGGGTACTCGCCGGGCGGGAACGGTCGGTCGGTCTCGCGATCGCCCGGTGCGGTCAGCTCCGCCACCGGTTCGCGTTCCGCAGGCGGCGCGCCTGCGCCTGGAGCATCCGGTACATCAGCGGGGGGTTGTCGAGGAGCACGCCCTGGACCGCCGGCCCGGGCAGGACGAGGGTGCGCATGTCGCGAGAGGCGACGATGTCCGCGCCGGGCGCCTCGCCGAGGAGGATCGAGACCTCCCCGAAGAAGTCCCCGCGCGCGAGCGTCGCCCGCTGCTGGCCGTCGATCACCACCTCGGCCTCACCGTCGAGGATCACGTAGAAGGCCGAGCCGGACAGCCCCTGGCGGAGGATCCGGGTCCCCTTGGGGTGGACCTCCTCCTCGAACATGTGGGCGATCCGCTGGAGCTGGGGCGTCGTCAGGTCGGCGAAGAGCGCGAACCCC
>DATBGP010000474.1:0-2182 GCA_036557925.1 Candidatus Limnocylindrales bacterium
CCACCACGCCAACAACCCGGTGACGCGCCATGCCCTCGTCGTCCTCGAGTCGATCGACGCGGTCGACCTGGCGTTCGACACCTTCGTCTGCACGATGCTCGACGGCGAGGTCGACACGAGCGGCTATCCCGAGTACAGCGCCATCGTCGGCGGGGTCGCCTCGCACTGGGACGAGGCCACCGGCGACATGATCGCCCGGGCCGTCGTCGGCTGGGGCGGCAAGGGGGTTCGCGGCGACACCGACCGGATCGCGGCGAAGCTCCTGTCGGGCATCCTCACGAACATCCTGGCGAACCAATACGCCCTGGGCCTGACCCCGATCGACCGGCCGGTGCCGGCCGCCGGCCGCGGCGGGCTGGTGTGTGCGCACTGCGGCTTCGCGTCGGCCCACGAGCGGGCGTTCTACTGCCCGAAGTGCGGCATGCGCCTGATCCGCGGCTGAGGCCGGCGCCCGGCGATCGATGCCGATCTACGACTACGTCTGCCATCACTGCGGGCACCGGTTCGAGGTGATCCACGGGCTCCATGACGCGGGGCCGTCCACGTGCCCCGTCTGTCACTCGAGCGACGTCCGCAAGGGCTTCGCACCGCCGGCGATCCACTTCAAGGGCTCGGGCTGGGCGAAGAAGGATCGCGGCGCCGCGGCCCGCAAGACCTCGAAGGCCGGCGCCGCCGAAGGCGGCGAGACGGCCGCCGCGAGCACGTCCTCGAGCGGCGATGGAGCCTCGAGCGGCGATGGAGCCTCGACCGGCGATGGAGCCTCGACCGGCGGAACGACGTCGAGTGGTGGCTCGTCCGCGAGCGGCTCCAGCCCCTCCTCGTCCTCCGGATCGGGCACGCCGTCGACCGCCTCCGGCGGTTCCACGACCGACTGATGCCCGGCTCGTCGGCCGACTGGATCAGCCTGACCGAGGCGGCGGAGATCCTCCGCGCCTCCAATGTCCATTTCCAGCCGTCCACGATCGGGGGCTGGGCCCGGACCGGGAAGCTCCAGTCGATCAAGCTCGGCGGCCGCCGGTTCGTCCGGCGCGGCGAGGTCAAGGCGCTGGTCGCGGGTCCACGCCGCGTCCGCGCGGCGGACCTCCAGCCCGGGCTCTTCGAGGAGATCCAGGACTGACCGGCGACGGGAGCGACGGTCCGCCCGGAGGCGGGATCGGGACACGCGACCGTCTCGTCAAGCTGGCGACCGCCGTCGTCGGGTGGAAGCCGGTCGTGGTCGGCATGCGGGTGCTGGACCGGTTCAACAAGACCGATGGCGGCCTGCTCGCCGCAGGCATCGCCTTCAACGCGGTGTTCGCGCTCATCCCGCTCGCCCTGTTCGCGACCGGCGTCGCCGGGTTCCTGGTGAGCGATCCGCAGAGCCGGGACGACATCGTCGAGGCGGTGGCGGAGGTCTTCCCGCCGCTCGCCGGGATCGTCAACGACATCCTCAAGGGGCTCGCTGCGTCGTCGACCACCGCGACCCTGCTGGGCCTCGTGATCGCCGGTTGGGGGACATCGCGCCTCTTCGCGTCCCTCGAATCGGCGATCGCTCAGCTCGATCTCGGCGTGCCGCGCCGAAACATCGTCCATCTGTACGGACGACGGATCCTGTCCGTCCTCGTCGTCGGCGGCATCGTCCTCTTGGCGCTGCTCGCCGCGCCGATCCTGTCGCTGGTCCAGGACACCGCCGCCCAGGACTCGGTCGCGAGCTCGGTCCTGGACCTGCTCCTGTTCGTCCTGCCACCGGTCCTCGGGGCGGTCGCGCTCGCCGTGATCTACCGGATCATGCCGCTGATCCGCCCCAGCTGGCGGGCCGTCGTGCCGCCGGCGATCCTCGGCGGGCTCGTGCTCGTGATCCTGACGCGGGCGTTCGTCTTCCTGGCCCCGCGACTCTTCGCGGGCAACGTCGTCTACGGGACGCTCGGCGCGATCCTCGTCGGGCTGACCTGGCTCGACCTCGTGTTCATGGTCATCCTCATCGGTGCCGCCTGGGTGGTCGAGCGGCGGACGTCGCTCGGCGTCGAGGCGGGAACGGCCGTCCGCGAGAGCACCGCGGACCCGGCGACCGAGACGGAACAACGCCGTGCCTCCGCGGAGGTTCAGCCCACCGTGCAGGTCGAGCCACCGGGGAGGCCGGAGCCGCCGAAGGCCTCGCCGCCGAAGGCCTCGCCGCCGGCCTCATAGTCGGGGGCCTTCCGGC
>DATBGP010000475.1:0-3343 GCA_036557925.1 Candidatus Limnocylindrales bacterium
CGGACGGGGCGGGTCGCCGACCCGCCCCGTCGTAGTGCCGGTTGTCGGACGGCCGCTTCCGCGGTCGTCAGGACGTGAGGCTCAGGCGTACCGCCATTGCGTCCGATCGAGCTCGGTGGCCACGGCCGCCTGGACCCGGAGCTGGTAGAACCCGCCGACGACGGCGAGCACCACGAAGACGAGGTACCAGAACAGGCTGTCGGCGAGGACCGAGCCGAGGATCCCGTCGCCCAGGGAGCTCACCGGGATCTTGCCGATGACCAGCAGGATGCCGGCCACGATCGTCGCCGCGCCGCCCATCGCCGTGAGGACGACGACGAGAATCCGCGGGACGCCGAGGAGGATCGTGCCGATCGCGAAGACCGCGCCGAGGATGATCCCGACCGCCGCCGCGCCGAACCCGTGCAGGCCGATCATCGCCATCAGGCCGACGCCGATCTCGTAACCGACCAGGCCGCCGAGCAGGACGACGGCTGCCCAGTACCAGAGGTAGGAGATCAACGCGAAGCCGATCCCGACGATGAACCCGACGACCCAGCCGGTGACCGTCGCGAGGAACCCGTCACCGAACAGGAGGCTCAGGAGCTGGGCGCCGGCAGCGAACCCGGCCACGAACGCCCACAGGGGGAGCAGGATCAGGAAGAACTGGAACCCGTAGAAGCAGAACGCTGCCCCGATCACCAGCGCCACCAGACCGAGCAGGATGCCTTCGATGGTCATATGCGTCCGGCCTCCCAACCACGGGCCCCGCGTCCACGAGGTACGCCCGTATCCGCGCGGCACGGTACTCCCGGGGTCACCGGGATGCAATGGGGAGAGCTGCCAGTCAGGGGTTCAGCCGCAGACGTCCCTCGGGGCCGCGTCGCGGAGGTATTGCGCCCCCTCCTGGGCGGTGAGCCGGCGCGATCCGATGATCGAGCAGGCGATGCCCGGCCACGCCTCCTCGCGGAGGTCCCAGCGCTCCAGCCCACTCCCGGTGACCTCGAGCTGGCGGTCCGCGGACGGATCGAAGGCGATCGACGGGAAGCCGATCGTCGGGATCGGATCGCCCACCTCGGCGCCGAGATCGAGGGAGTAGAGCCGGACGAGCGAGTCCTCCGACCCGGAGGCGAGCCAGTGGCCGTCCGGGCTGAACGACAGCGTGCTCACGCGCTCCTCGTTGCCGCCGAGCCGCGAGCGCTCCGTGAGCGAACCGTCCGGGTTGATGGTCCAGAGGGCGATGGTCCGGTCGTCGCTCCCGCTGGCGAGGGTCGTTCCGTCGGGGCTGACGGCCAGGCTCGCGACGTCGAACGCGTGGGCCGGCCCGGAGTCGCGGCCCTGGACGGTCCGCGGTGGAGCGTCGGGTTTCTGGAGATCGAGGATCCGGAGGCCGCCCTTCCCATCTCCCACGTAGAGCCACCGGCCCACCGCGGCGAGGCGGGTCGGCGGCGGCGTCATCGGCAGCCGTCGGACCGAGCCGTTCGCCTCGACGAGCGTGACGGCGTCCGGCTGGGCGACGGCCCAGCCGTCCGGTGTCGGCGTCACGGCCGAGGCGACGAGCGGCCCCGGGATCGCGATCGTCCAGCCGCCCTCGGCTGACGGGACCATCAGCCCGCGCGATCCGACGACCGCCCAACGATCGCCGGCCGATCCGAGCGCCTGGACGTCGCCGATCTCCTCGTCGCGAAGGACTCGTCCGTCCGGCGCGACCGCGGTCACGCGGCCGGCGCCTGTCGCGACGACGGTTCCGTCGCCGAGGACCGCCACCAGATTGGCGTCCACCGCCGCGTCCGAGAGCCGACCGAGCGGCGTCCGGCCCTCGAGATCCCAGACCACGAGCCGGCCGTTCGGATCGATGGTGACTGCCCGCTTCCCGTCCGTGGCGACGTCGAGCGCCGTGACCTGTTGCGCCCCTGCAGCGGGCAGGGCCCACAGCGGCGGATCGGCGATGGCCTCGCCCGGCGCACGCACCGCACGGAGCTGTCCCTCCCGGGTCGTCGTGGCGATGGTCTCCCCATCGCCCGAGACCGCGACGCCGGCTCCGCCGGCGTTCCTCGGGTCGGCAATCGTGACGGAGGATGGCTCTGCGGTGGGGTCGTCGAGGTCCCAGATGCGGAGGCCGGCAACCGGCGTCATCCCGACGAGCCGGCCCGTCGCGCCGATGTCCACGTCGTTCAGGGGCTCGTTCGGCCCGTTCTCGATCGGCTGACCGTCCATGATCGTCCACAGGACATCGATGTCCGCGTCGTCGCCGCGCGCGATCGCCACCAGGTCGCGGGTCTCGTCGATGTCGAGCGCGGTCGCCGCGTCGCCCGGCCAGGCGATCGGATGGCGAGCGCAATCCGTGGTGTCGACGATGGTCACCCGGGTCGTCAGGTCCGGACCCTCGGCCCATGCGATGGCCACGCGACGACCGGTTGCCGACGGCGCCACGATCCGGATCCCGCGGGAATCCGCCGACACCGGGCACGTCGTGAAGGTCCGTCCGTCGGGCCACGACGCGATCCGCACCTCACCGTCGGCGCCGATCGCGACAGTCGACCCGTCGCCGGTGATCCCGACTGCCTCCGCTCGTCCCGGGATCGAGCCGGCCCTGGCTCCCTTCTCGACGTCCCAGAGCAGGACCCCGTCATCGGTCTTCAGCACTGCATGGGCCCCGGTGTCGTCGAGGCGACCGGCCTGGACCGACGAGCCGACCTCCTGGAACTGTCGGGGACCGGGACCGTGGGCAAAGCCGATCAGCGGGGCGGCCCGGAGCTGGAGGTCGTCGCTGCGTGCCGCGGCCTCCAGCGCCAGCAGGTAGCCGAGATCGGGCCGGTTGTCGAAGGCCTGGCGAGCGTCGCCCGCCAGCCGGAAGGCGTCGGCCTGGGTCTCGGCGATCCTGGCGCGGTCTGCCTCGCGGATGGACTGGAAGGCCAGGCCCCCGACGACGACCGCGATGGCGACGAGGACCGGCACCGCGACTGTCAGGGCGCGACGCCGACGGACCTGCCCGGTGGCCGTCGAGACATAGGCCCGGACGTCCGGCGTGAGCTCGTCCGGATGTCGCTCGCTCCAGTCCCGGGCCAGGCCCAGCCGGCCGCCAGCCAGCGCCACCGTTCCACGGCCGCTGTCCGCCCAGGTCCGCGCGTCCCTGGCCAGCCACGAGCGCGTCTCCAGGTCCGATCTGCGCTCGCGGATCGCGGCCGCGACCGCGGGCCACGCCCGGAAGACGGCCTCATGGACCGGCCGGACAACCTCGGTCGCGTGCGCGGACTCGAGGCCGGGCGCGTCGGACGGCGAGGACCTCGCGACGACGCGCTGGTCGAGCGTGACGAGCCGGTGGGCCTGGAGGTCGGACAGGATGACCCGCGGTCCTTCCGGG
>DATBGP010000476.1:0-1819 GCA_036557925.1 Candidatus Limnocylindrales bacterium
GACTGAGGCACGTCCGACCCCCGTCGAACGCCCGGTCGCGGCCCCGACCGCCCGACCCGGCCGGTAGACTGGGCCGAAGCACGAGGAGGACGGATTGGCGGACCGGACGGCCGAGGCGGACCAGGAGGCATCGACCGCGGCGGGAAGCCCGCCGCCCGATCGCGACGGCGAACCCTCCGGCGACGGTGCGCCCGTCCCGGCCCGTGACGGCGCCGGCGCCCCCCAGCGCGGCAAGACCGTCCACGGCGAGCCCGCGAACGCCGGCCACCGGGTCCTCGCCCCCGACGACGCCGAGGTCGAGGCGTACCTCGAGACGGCCCTCAAGGCACCGGCCCCCAGCCGCACGGACCGCGGGCGCGCCGAGCTCGGCGAGCCGGATTCCGTCGTCGTCCTCGACTTCGGCAGCCAGTTCGCCCAGCTGATCGCCCGCCGCGTCCGCGAGCTGAACGTCTACTCCGAGCTCATCCCCCACGACACGCCGTGGTCGGAGATCGAGCGGCGGCGGCCGAAGGCGATCATCCTCTCGGGCGGCCCGAACTCGGTCTACGATGCCGACGCGCCGAAGCCCGACGCGGGCGTCTGGACCGGCCGCATCCCGGTGCTCGGCATCTGCTACGGCGCGCAGCTGATGGCGAGCGAGCTCGGCGGCGACGTCGTCCCGACCGCCAAGCGCGAATACGGCCCGGCGACGGTCACGATCACCGACGACGACGGCCTGTTCACCGGCCTCGATCGCGACCAGCCGGTCTGGATGAGCCACGGCGACGCGATCACCCGGCTCCCGGAGGGCTTCCGCTCGACGGCGCAGACCGGCTCCTCGCCGTTCGCCGGCCTCGCCGCACCGGAACGCAACCTCTACGGGATCCAGTTCCACCCGGAGGTCGTCCACACGCCGGCCGGCCGGGACGTGCTCCGCAACTTCGTGGTCGGGATCGCCGGCGCCTCCCCGACGTGGACCCCGGCGAACTTCATCGAGCAGACGGTGGCGGACATTCGCCGGCGAGTCGACGACCACGCCGCCGCCACCGGCTCCGACGGGCTCGTCATCTGCGCGCTCTCGGGCGGGGTCGATTCGGCGGTCGCCGCGGCGCTGGTCCATCGCGCTGTCGGGGACCGGCTGACCTGCATCTACGTCGATCACGGGCTGATGCGCAAGAAGGAGTCGGAGCTCCTCCGCGAGACCTTCGCCGAGCACCTCGGGATGCGACTCGTGATGGTCGACGCGCGGCAGCGGTTCCTGGCGCGGCTGGCCGGCGTCGAGGATCCCGAGCAGAAGCGGAAGATCATCGGCGACGAGTTCATCCGGGTGTTCGAGGAGGAGTCGACGAAGCTCGGCCGAATCGATTTCCTGACCCAGGGCACGCTCTACCCGGACGTCATCGAGAGCGCCACGTCCGAGACGAAGGCCGCCCAGAAGATCAAGACCCACCACAACGTGGGCGGGCTGCCGGCCGACCTGCGCTTCCAGCTGATCGAGCCGCTGCGCTACCTGTTCAAGGACGAGGTCCGCGCGGTCGGGCTGGAGCTGGGCCTGCCCGAGGCCATCGTCCTCCGCCAGCCGTTCCCGGGCCCCGGCCTCGCGATCCGGATCATCGGCGAGGTCACCGCCGAGCGGCTCGACACGCTCCGCGAGGCCGACTGGATCGTCATCGACGAGATCAAGGGTGCCGGGCTCTACCGATCGCTCTGGCAGTCGTTCGCCATCCTCACCCCGGTCCGCTCCGTCGGCGTGATGGGCGACGGCCGGACCTACGCGAACGTCGTCGCGGTCCGCGCGGTGACGTCCGAAGACGGGATGACCGCCGACTGGGCGAAGCTG
>DATBGP010000477.1:0-2768 GCA_036557925.1 Candidatus Limnocylindrales bacterium
ATGGTGGTCGTGGGGCGGCGCTACTCGATCACCGGCGAGGGCTACGCGACCACCGGCCAGATCGAACGCGTCGCCGGCGAGCCGGAAGTGTCGCTCGATCGCTACCTGCTGCCGATGGCCCTCTGCTCCGACGCGGTGGCGAAGGACGGCGGCCTCGTCGGCGATCCCACCGAGGGTGCCCTCGTGGTCCTCGCCGCGAAGGGTGGCGTCGACCCCGTGCTGACCCGCGAGCACTACCCGCGGATCGCCGAGGTCCCGTTCGACGCGGCCTACAAGTTCATGGCCACGTTCCACCGGCTGACCGACGCCGCCGGCAAGGAGGTCATCCGCTGCTACGTGAAGGGCGCGCCGGACCAGCTGCTCGCCCGCGCCTCAAAGGCCGACGACGGCAGCGGCACGGTCTACGGCGTCGACGATCTCCGGGACAAGTACCTGGAGCAGAACGAGCGACTCGGCCGGCAGGGCCTCCGGGTGATGGCAACCGCCGAACGCGACATCGATCCGGCGGAGTTCGATCCGACGAAGCCCGATCTCCTGCCCTACGTCACCGACCTGACGCTGCTGGCCCTCGTCGGCATCGTCGATCCGCCCCGGGCCGAGGCGAAGGCCGCGATCGCGGTCGCCCACGCGGCCGGGATCCAGGTCCGGATGATCACCGGCGACCACGCCGTGACCGCGGAGGCGATCGCCCGACAGCTCGGGATCCGGGGTCGGGCCATCCCCGGCTCGGAGTTCGCGGCGATGAGCGACGAGCAGGTCGCCCGCGAGATCGACGACATCGGCGTGATCGCCCGGGTCGCCCCGGAGGACAAGGTCCACCTCGTGGACATCCTGAAGCGCAAGGGTCACATCGTCGCGATGACCGGCGACGGCGTGAACGACGCGCCCGCGCTGAAGCGGGCCGACATCGGCGTCGCGATGGGGATCACCGGCACGGAGGTCTCGAAGGAGGCCGCCGTCATGATCCTGACCGACGACAACTTCGCGACGATCGTGAAGGCCGTCGAGCTCGGCCGGGCGCTCTACGACAACCTCATGCGGTACATCCGCTTCCAGATGGCCGGCCTGTTCGGGTTCATCGCCACGTTCCTCGGCTCGAGCCTGTTCTTCATCGCCGGTGGCGTGCCGTTCCTGCCGCTCCAGACGCTGTGGGTGAACTTCACGGTCCAGGTGAGCCTGGCCATCGGCCTCGGCTACGGGGAGCCGCGCGAGGGCCTGATGCTCGACGCGCCCCGGAACCCGGAACAGCCGATCCTGCCGCGACGGCTCCTGACCTGGGTCATCATCGGCGGCCTGATCATGGCGGCCGGCACGCTCGGCGTGATCCAGTGGGCGACCGGCGTGTACGGCGAAGAGGTCGCCCGGTCGATGGGCCTGACGGTGTTCTCGCTGTTCAACATCGCCTTCGCGCTGGAGACGTCGAACGAGGACAAGTCGATCTTCGCCGTCGACCTCCGGTCGAATGCCACCCTGCTCAAGGCGGCAGGCGTCGCCTTCCTGTTCACCGTCATCGCGACCGAGGTGGGCTTCCTCCAGCGCCTGCTGGGGACGGTGAGCCTCGATACGCGACAGTTCGCGATCTGCCTCCTTGTCGCGCTCTCGATCGTCGTGATCGCCGAGGGTCGCAAGCTCCTCGGGATCCGCACGGTCGAGCGGCCGGCGGTCGCGGCCACCGAACCGGTTTCGGCGCCGGCGTCGGCGTCGTGAGCGAACGGGGGGCCAATTGACGGACGCCGGTCCGGAAGCGCTGCCGGGAGCGGAGCTCGCTCCGCCCGCGGCGAGCCTGCCGCCGCCGGCCCGGTCGACTCGCTGGGCGACCGCGGCCCAGGTGGCCGGCATCGTCGGCATCGCGATCTGCGTCCTGCTGATCGTCGTCGCCTGGCTGTTCCATGGCGCGGCCCACGGGACGATCGACGACCTCGCCGCGAGCGTCGACAGCGGGATCGCCCGGGCGGCCGACGCCACCGACGCGGTCGCCACCCGGCTCGAAGGCGCCGCGACGGAGGCCGGCCTGATCGCGGCCGAAGCCAGCGCCGAGGCGTCGAACCCGTCGCGCTCCTCGGACGCGATCACGGCGCTCACGGCCCGGGTCGGGAACCTCGCTGACGGCTACCGGGCGATCCGCGAGCGCTACGCCGAGGCGAAGGCGAACCTGACCGGAGCCCTCACCTCGCTCCAGCGGGTGGCCCGCCTGGTCCCCGGGGCGACGCCACCGGAGGGTCCGCCGCCCGCGCTCGCGGAGCTCGACGCGCGCCTGCAGGCCGTCGACGACGCGGTGACCGCGGTCTGGTCGACGTTGAACGGCAGCGCGCCGCAGAGCACCGTGGCGACCGCCGTCGCCACCCAGGTCGGCAACCTCCAGGGCTTCCTGGACGACGCCGCCGCGCGCGTCCGGGACGTCCAGGACCAGCTCGCCGGCGTCCAGGCCAACGCCGCATCCACCGCGGACGGGGTCGGGACGATCATCACCGTCGCGTCGCTGGCGATCACCCTGCTGTTCCTGTGGGTGCTCGGCCTGAACGTCGCCCTGTGGCAGCTCGGCCGGCACTGGAAGCGCGAGTCCCGGCCGGCCCCTGCCGCGACCGGAGCTTCGGCCCCGAAGACCACGACGCCGCCGGGGCCCGGGGAGGCGCCGGCGGCGGGCTGACCGTTCGGGCGGTCAGGTCGGGATCGTGCGACCCGGGAGGGCCGCCCGGCTCGGGGTTCCGGACGGTCGCTCCCGGTGGTCGCGGGTCAAACGTTCGATTCGCGGGCGGCCCAGAGGGCGA
>DATBGP010000478.1:0-4960 GCA_036557925.1 Candidatus Limnocylindrales bacterium
CGGACGTTCGCGATCGCCCGGACGATCCCGCCGCTCGACGCGATCCGGATCAGCGTCGGCTTCTTCACGACCGAGGACGAGATCGAGCGGCTGACAGGAGCCGTGGAGCTGCTCGCGGCACACACCCCGGAGTCGCTGCCGAAGCGGCCGCGCCTGACGGTCCTCAACGTGGATCCCGACGGATGAGCGCCCCGGCGCGCAACCCCGAGGTCCGCCATCGCTCCTGGCTCGAGGTCCGCTGGCGCCAGTTCCGCAACGCGCCGCGGCCCGTCGTTCGGGCGGTCCTCTCGAGCCTCGTCGTGGCGGTCGTGCTCGGGCTGGGCTACCTGGTCTACGACCTCGCGATCAGGCGCGGGGCGGCCCTGCCCGGCGGCGACCTGCGAACGCTGTACCTCGTGCTGGACGTCGCGATCGTCCTGGTCGTCGGCAGCCTCGTGACGTGGTGGGTGGTGCCGCAGCCGCGCGGCTCGGGCGACCGGACGACCCGCTCGGCCTGGAGCGCGGCTCTCGGCTTCTTCGCCGCCGTCCCGGTCTGCTATCTCGTCCTCGTCGGCGTCGTCCAGGTCCTCGAGCCGCTGCTGGCCTGAGGGGCGGATCGCGGCGGCAGGACCTTCGTCCCATGGTGCCGGATGTCACCGCGAGCCCGATCGCGAGCGTGCTCGGCATCTGGCCCATTCGTACCATTCCAAGGTACTCTCGGCTCGTTATCATCGACTGGTCGGGGGAATCCCCGGCCGCCTTCGAGGGATCCGGAACGTGGCGATCGACGAGCAACACGTCGCACTGCCCAAGCTCTACGGCGCCCCCGCGTATGCCCGGCCTCCGCGCCCGGCCGCCGTGACGGAGCGCCCGTTCGACCCTGACGACCTTCCGATCGAGGCCGTCCGGACCGAGGAGGATCACGAGATCGCGTCGAGCCTCCCGGCGCACGCCTTCGCCCCGGGCGGATCGGCCCGCAGGGCCGCGCCGAGCGCCGGCGACGGCGATCCCGTCCTCCGGCCGCGGCCGCTCAGCCTGCGCGCGCTGGCCGGCCGGTTCCGCGGGCCCGCGGACCAGGACTGATCGATCCGGGCGCCGTCCAGCGCCCGTTGCATCGAGCTCCATCGCCAACGTCCCTTCCTACGGCGTCTCGCCGCCGTTTCGACGTGGCCCGCGGCTCGCGGTAGGATCGCGGCGGGGGAGTAGCTCAATGGTCAGAGCGGCGGGCTTATATCCCGCTGGTTCCAGGTTCGAGTCCTGGCTCCCCTACCACCCGTCGCGCGGCGCGATGGCCGCGGTCGCAGGATCGGTCCAGCTCAGACGAGGCCGGCGAGCCGCTCCGCGATCTCCGAGCGCCGATCCGTCGACAGCTGTCGGGCGGGCGGGAGCGAGCTCAGCCACGCGGCCACCTGCTCCGGGGCGACCACGGCGCAGGTCGGCGTGCGGGAGATGGTCGGGTCGGTCGTGACGAGGGCGGCGAAGACCTTCACGACATAGTCGCGCTCGATCCCGGCGAACCAGCGCCGGACGCGCTCCGCGTCGCGGGCCGTCCGCTCCAGCGGGTTCTCCATGTTCACCCAGCCGTCATGACCGCGGATCTCCCAGCTCGACGCCGTGCGGCGGAGGTAGCGGGAGGGCGGCAGGTCGCCGAAGACGGCGATGCCGAACGGCCCGAGGACGAGGTCGTGGATGACCCGCCCGTCCGGCAGGACGACCTCGCTCGCAGCGACGTAGTCGTCGCCGAGCTGGCTCGCCGCCCTGGAGGTGACGCGAGCCCGCGGTCGGGCCGTCAGCGCCCGGACGACGCGGCTGATGCGCCATGCGCCGACGAGGGCGAACGCCGGTGGCGCGACGAGGGCGACGCCCCAGACCGCGGCGCCGAGCGCCATCTGGCCGGCGCTCGGCCGGAGGCTGGCCGGCGTCAGGCGGCTGATCATCGGGGTCGCGAACATCAGCCAGCCGAGGAACAGGCCCCCCGCCAGCAGGATCAGGCCGACGACCACGCTGACGAAGACCGCCCCCAGGGGTGGCCTGACCGTGCGGGTGGACGCGATCAGCTGCACGGCCGGATCGTCACGCGCGCGCGTGCCGTTGGGAATGACCACTTCGGGTCACCCGTCACCCGCCGACCTGACCATCCTCCGCACGCACCTCACAGCGCGTCGTTGACCGGACGCAACGAGCGTCGGCCGGCCTTCCGGCGATCGGGGAGACGGGTGGGAAACCCGTACCATTGCGACTCCCTCGATCCCCCGCCAAGGTCGCCTCAGCACGGGCGCCCATGCCCGCGCGGAGGAAAGGCACGCGTGCGGATCGAGCATCGGACCCGAACCCGGCGAACCCTGGCGGTCCCCGTGGCCGCGCTGTGGGCCGCGTTCCTGCTCGTCCTCGCGACCGTCGCACCGGTCCTGGCCGACTCGACCCGCCTCGACCACGGCCACGTCTGGCCGCGCATCGGCACGACCGCGACGACGATCCACTTCGACGTCCGCTACCGGAACCACGACGGCAAGGCGCCGCAGCACGTGACGGTGGTCATCGACGGGACCTCGCACGAGATGACGGCGTCCGGTTCGAGCTGGAAGACCGGCGTCACCCTGCACTGGTCCTCCAGGCTCTCCGCGGGCACGCATCACGTCCGGTTCGAATCGATCGACGCAGACGGGACGGCCGATCACGACGACGCCGGCGTGGTCGTGATCATGGGCTCGACCCCGTCGCCGACGCCCGCTCCGACCCCGACCCCGAAGCCGACGCCCAGCCCGTCGCCGTCGCCGAAGCCTTCGCCCACGCCCAGCCCGACCCCGAAGCCGACGCCCACGCCCTCGCCGACGCACACCCCCGCCCCCAGCCACACCCCCTCGCCGACGCACACGCCCGCGCCGACGCACACGCCGGCCCCCAGCCACACGCCGGCTCCGACCTCGACGGCCGGCCCCACCTCGGCGCCGACGTCCGCGCCACGCGGGACCCCGAAGCCCACCCCCTCGCCGTCACCCTCGGCCAGCGCGCCCGGCGCCGGCGGCGGCACCGGGACCGGTACGGGTGGCCCGGGCGGATCCGGCGGGACGGATGGAACCGGCGCCGGGGCCGGCGGCCCCGATGGTGCCGATCCGGGAAGCATCGGCGATCCTGGCGATCCGACGACCTGGCCGGGTGCCGGCTCGCCGTACGAGCCCGGCTCGAGCTGGGCGCCCGGCATGGGCGGCGTGGGCGGTTGGCCCGGCTCCGGCGACAGCGGCGTTGCGAACGGCCCGGGCGGCGACGGCTCCGGCGCGGGGGACGGTTCTGATGCCGGGAATGGCCCGGTCGGCGCCGGCCTCATGGGACCGGCCGACGGTGGCTCGACCGGTGGCTCCTCCGGCGGCGTGACCGGTGGCGGTGCGCCGGGTGCTCCGGGGCAGCCGGGCGCCGCCGGCGGCACGAACGGATCGGCCGGCAGCGGCGGCTCCGGCGGCAGCGCCGACGGCGGTCCGGCCCGGCAGCTCCACGAGGGTTGGGGCGTCCTCGCCGCGGCGCTGGACCTCCTCGGTGTGCGGCCGTCGCCGACGACCACCGTCCTGCCGATGCTCGTCGGCACGACGACCGCCACGACGATGGCCTTCGCCTTCGCGATCTTCGGCAAGAAGCGGCGGGACGAGGAGGCGCCGGCTCCGGACGAGGTCCTCCAGGCGCACGCAGCGCGAGGCCACGGGCAGGTGCCGGGCGGCGAGGTCGTCCGGGAGGTCCGCGGTCCGGCGGCGGTGGCGCCACCGGTCGATACGGAGGCAGGCATGCCGCGCTGGCGCCGTCCGTCCGTCCAGGCGGCCCGGAAGGCCGACCCCAGCCGGTTCGTCGAGTCCGCGAAGATGAGCTTCGACACCGGCGTCGTCCGCGCGGTCGAGGGCCGCGAGCGGCGGGTGATCCGCTATCGCGTCGTCCGGCTCCTGGACGCCCCCGACGAGCTGCGGTCCACCGACATCGGCCAGCTCGACCAGGGTGACGAGGTCCAGCTCCTCGAGAAGTCCGGCGCGTACTGGCTGGTGCTCTGCCCGGACGGGCGTCAGGGCTGGCTCCACAAGATGACGCTCGGCGAGATCGTCAAGGACGAGGCCCAGCAGCAGCAACAGCAGCAGTCGTGGTCGACCGATGTCGACGACGACGTGCTCGCCGCCTTCCTCGCCGCCAAGGCCCGCGCCTGACGTCCGCCTCGGGCTTCGTCCCGAGGCCCGAACGCCCTGCTCAATGCCCGGCGATGTGGCCGGAGCCGGGGAGCGAGAACCCGTGGTCCAGGCCGTCGGCGATGGCGACCGCCGACAGCGAGGTCAGGACGACGACAAGTCCGAGGACGGGCACGATCGCGATCGCCGTCGCCGATCGCGCCCGGCCGCTCGGGGCCAGGAGGAATCCCGTGCCGGATCGTTCCACGAAAAGCACGCCGACGAGCAGCACCTCGAACAGGGTGCAGACGGCGTCCGGCAGACCCATCGGCTCCGGCCCGCCCGCGAAGGGGCCGAGCGGGAGGCCCACGGTCCGGGTCCAGGCCCACGCCGCGACGATCGCGACATTGACGACGATCGCGACGTCCACGAGCCGGCGGCTCAGCCCGCCGACGGCCCGCGCCGCCCACCAGCCCTGGAACGCGGCCGACGCGAGGAAGCCCGCCGCGAGGTCGCCGATCTCGAGGTAATGGGACGGCGCCGCGGCGAGATGGATGACGGCGGCGCCCGCGGAGAGCCCCGCGGCCATCAGGGTCAGCGACCGGCGGACGGCGGGGGCGTCGTCGCGGTTCGGCGTCGCGACTCGTCCGCGGGATGCCCGGGCATCGAACGCGGCCGGCCCGGATCGGGCCGGCCGCGACCGGAACGAGATCGCGGTGAAGAGCGCCCCGCCGATCACGATGACGACGGCGGCGATCAGCTCGATCGTGTCGTGGCCGGCGTGGCTCACCGGGCGCCGGCCGAGGTTCGATCGAGGGTCACGGGACGAGTCAGGCGGCCGT
>DATBGP010000479.1:0-3646 GCA_036557925.1 Candidatus Limnocylindrales bacterium
GGGGGTGGTTGCGGTCATGCCTCGACCCTCCTCGTTCGGCCGCCAAGATACCGAGCGACGCGAGTACCATCGAGCGGCCGCGCCACAACCGCGCTCCACCTCGTGGCGCTCCACCCGGCGACCGGTCCCCGTCGACCGATCGGCATCGCCGGAACCCTGGGAGGCTGACGACCGTGCGTCTCGAGGACAAGGTCACGATCATCACCGGCGCCGGCGGCGGCATGGGCCGGAAGGCGGCGACGATGTTCGCGGCCGAGGGCGCCCGCGTCGTCTGCGTGGACGTCACCGAGGAGATGGCGGAATCGGCGGCCGAGGACGTCCGGAACGCCGGCGGCGAGGCGACATCCGTGGCCGCCGACGTCTCGACCGAGGAGGAAGCGCGGCGGATGGTCGATCACGCGATCACGACCT
Source organism: Candidatus Limnocylindrales bacterium (assembly GCA_036557925.1). GTDB lineage: Bacteria > Chloroflexota > Limnocylindria > Limnocylindrales > CSP1-4 > CF-46. The sequence goes on from DATBGP010000479.1 coordinate 412, forward strand.
TCGGCCGCGTCGACGTGCTCTACAACAACGCCGGGATCATGCCGGCGGCCGACCATTCGGTCATCGACACCGACGTCGAGACCTGGGACCGCGTCATGGCGGTCAACCTCCGGGGCGTGTTTCTCGGCTGCAAGTACGCGATCCCGAAGATGGTCGAGCAGGGCTCCGGCTCGGTCATCAACGTCGCCTCGTTCGTCGCGCTCCTCGGCTGCTCCGTGCCGCAGGACGCGTACACCGCGTCCAAGGGAGCGGTCCTCGCGCTGACGAAGAGCCTCGCGGTCCAGTTCGCGCCGCACGGCGTCCGGACGAACTCGATCTCGCCCGGCCCGATCGAGACGCCGCTCCTGATGGACTGGCTCGTCAAGGACGAGGAGGCGAAGCGGATCCGCCTCGCCCGCAACCCGACCGGGCGGTTCGGCAAGCCGGAGGAGATCGTCCACGCCGCGATCTATCTCGCCTCCGATGAGAGCCGCTGGACGAACGGGTCGAACCTCGTGATCGACGGCGGCATCACCATCAACTACTTCTGACGTGACGATGGAGGCAGCCGCCGCGCCCGCACCCGCACCCGCGCCCGGGCCATCGCCGGAGCGGATCGCGGTCGGCGTCGACGTCGGCGGGAGCGGGATCAAGGCCGCCGCCGTCGACGTGGACCGGGGTGTCCTCGTCGGCCCGCGCCACCGGGTGGCGACGCCGCAGCCTCCGACCCCGGAGACGATGGTGCCGGTGATCATCCGGACCGTCCGGACCGCCCTCCGCGGCGCGGGCGTCCTCGCCAGCCGATCCGCGGCGGTGCGGTTCCCGGTCGGCGTCGGGATGCCGTCGGTCGTCCTCGACGGCGTGACGAAGACGGCCGCGAACATCGACCCGGGCTGGGTCGACTTCGACCTCGGCGACCGGCTGCGGGCGGCGTTCGCGGGATCCGTCGTCGTGCTGAACGACGCCGATGCCGCCGGGCTGGCCGAGATGCGGTTCGGAGCGGGCGCCGGCGAGCGTGGCGTGGTCTTCGTCCTGACGCTCGGGACGGGCCTTGGATCCGGGATGTTCAACGACGGCGTGCTGGTGCCGAACACCGAGCTCGGCCACATGGAGATCCGCGGCCGGGACGCCGAGCGCCGATCCGCGGCGGTCGCCCGGACCCGGCGCGGGCTGTCGTGGAAGGCCTGGTCCGCGGACCTCGACGAGCACCTCCACGCGATCGACAAGCTGTTCTGGCCGAACCTGATCATCCTGGGCGGCGGCGTCAGCAAGAACGCCGACAAGTTCATCCCCCGCCTGACGGTCCGGCCCCGGGTCGTGCCGGCGACGCTCCGCAACGACGCGGGGATCGTCGGCGCGGCGATGGCCGCCGCCGAGCGCTACGTCGAGGGCGCGGCGAGCTAGCGCGGTGCGCCCGGCCGGATGGGGCGCGGCCGGGGACCCGGCGTACCATCACCGCACGAACCGCGGCCGCACGCCGCCAGGACTCCAGCCGGAGGCACCCGCACCGATGACGACCGAACAGCAGACGCCGGACGCCGCCGCGTCGGAGGGCCCCACGAGCGCGCGGATGGTGATCGGCGGCGAAGTGGTCGATGCCGCCGACGGCCAGACGTTCGAGCTCGTCAACCCGGCGGACGGCCGGACGATCGCGACGGCGCCGCTGGGCGGCCGCGAGGACGTCGATCGGGCGGTCGCGGCCGCCCAGAAGGCCTTCGAAGATCGGAACGGCTGGGCGAGCTGGGCGGCCGGGAAGCGGGGCCGATCGCTGTCGAAGCTCGCCGACCTGATCAAGAAGCACAGCGACGAGCTGGCTTGGCTCGAGAGCCGGAACGTCGGCAAGCCGATCACCGGCGCGCGCGGCGAGGTCATCGGCGCAAGCCTCGTCTTCGACTACTACGCCGGCGCCGCGAACAAGATCTTCGGCCAGACCATCCCGGTCTCGAAGCCCGGCCTGGACCTCACGCTCCGCGAGCCCATCGGGGTCGTGGGGCTGATCGTGCCGTGGAACTTCCCGATCCTCATGGCGTCGTGGAAGGTCGCGCCGGCGCTGGCCGCCGGCAACACCGCGATCCTGAAGCCCGCGAGCTACTCCCCGTTGACGGCGCTCCGGCTCGGCGAGCTGGCACTCGAGGCCGGCATCCCCGCGGGCGTCCTGAACGTCGTGACCGGTCCAGGCGGGACGGCCGGCGCATCGATCGCCGCCCACCCCGGGATCGGCAAGGTCGCGTTCACCGGCGAGACGACGACCGGCCAGGAGATCATGCGGCTGGCCTCCGGCAACGTGAAGAAGATCAGCCTGGAGCTCGGCGGCAAGAGCCCGAACATCGTCTTCGCCGACGCGGACCTCGAGAAGTTCGGCCACGAGTCGCCCTACTCGGTCTTCGACAACGCCGGCCAGGACTGCTGCGCCCGGTCGCGGATCCTCGTGGAGCGGTCCGCCCAGGAACGCGTGGTGGAGCTATTCGCCGACGCGACCCGGAAGATGAAGGTCGGCGACCCGGCCGACGAGTCGACCGAGGTCGGCACGCTCGTCAGCTTCAAGCAGCGCGACCGGGTGAAGGACTACATCGAGATCGGGCTGGGCGAGGGGGCGAACCTCGTCGTCGGCGGCGAGGCGCCCGTCGATCCGGCCCTGGCCGGCGGCGCGTACCTGATGCCGACGGTGTTCGACGGCGTGTCGAACGACATGCGGATCGCCCGCGAGGAGATCTTCGGCCCGGTGGTGTCGGTCATCCCGTTCGAGACCGAGGAGGAGGCCCTCCGGCTCGCGAACGCGACGCCGTACGGCCTGTCCGGCTCGATCTGGAGCCGCGACATCGGCAAGGCGCTGCGCACGGCGCGCGGCCTCCAGTCGGGGGTGATCTCGGTGAACTCGAACTCCTCGGTCCACACCGAGGCGCCGTTCGGTGGCTACAAGATGTCCGGGATCGGGCGCGAGCTGGGGATGTCCGCGCTCGACCTCTACACCGAGACGAAGAACGTCTTCATCGACCTCACCTGAGGGGTTCGCCGCCGAGGGCCGCGTCGGCCAGCGCCGCGGGCACGGCCCTGATCTGGGGATCACCAGCGGGGCGACGAGCGCGATGCGCTACTCGTCCCAGTGGCGGTCGGCCGGGTGGATGTCCAGGCAGCGGCGATGGAGCCAGTCGCGAATCGCCCAGTAAGACGTCTTGAACGCGATCCCGAGCCAGGAGATCGCCTCGGGCGCGAAGTTCCGGATCTCGAGAGCCTCCAGGTTCAGCCGTGGCTCGCC
>DATBGP010000480.1:0-7424 GCA_036557925.1 Candidatus Limnocylindrales bacterium
CGCCGCGGGCGCCGGCGAGTCGACGAACGGATCCGGCGGGTCCGACGAATCCGCCACCGGCGAGCCGACCGGGGCCGCCACGACGGACTGACGGCCCGCCGATCGTGGGCCGACTGCGCTTCCTGACCGCGGGCGAATCCCACGGCCCGACGCTGGGCGTGACGCTCGAGGGCGTGCCGGCCGGGCTGCCGATCTCGTCCGACGCCCTGGCGGTCGATCTCGCCCGGCGCCAGCGCGGCTACGGCCGGGGCGCGCGGCAGGCGATCGAGCACGACCGGGCGGAGATCGCCGCCGGCGTCCGCCACGGACTGACCCTCGGCTCGCCGATCCTGCTGATGGTCGCCAACCGCGACTTCGCGAACTGGACGCGGGTCATGCAGGTCGAGGCCCTGTCGGACGACGAGGCCGCGGAGCTCGCCGCGCTCGTCGAGGGCGGCAACAAGAAGGCGACGCCGGTGACTCGCGTCCGGCCCGGCCACGCCGACCTCGCCGGCGCGCTGAAGTACGGCTTCGGCGACGTGCGGAACGTGCTCGAGCGAGCCTCGGCCCGGGAGACGGCGGCGCGCGTCGCCGCCGGTGGCGTCGCCCGACTGCTGCTCCGCGAGCTGGGGATCGAGGTCTGGTCGTTCACCGCGGAGGTCGGCGGCGTGGCGGTGGATCCGGCGAACGCCACTCGTTCCCGTGACGAGGCCGACGAGTCGCCGCTGCGATGCCCCGACCCGGACGCCGAGGCGGCGATGATCGCCCGCATCGACGAGGCGCGGTCGAACGGCGACACGATCGGCGGGGTGTTCGAGGTCGTCGCCCACGGGCTGCCGATCGGGCTGGGCTCGTATGTCCAGTGGGACCGCCGCCTCGACGCGGCGCTCGCGGCCGCCGTGATGAGCATCAACATCGTGAAGGGCGTCGAGTTCGGCCTGGGGTTCGAGCAGACGCGCCGCTTCGGGTCGCAGGTCCACGACATCATCGAGGGCCGCGGCGATGGCGGTCGCTGGATCCATCGCACGAACAACGCCGGCGGGCTCACCGGCGGCGTGACGAACGGCGAGCCACTCGTCGTCCGGGGCGCCGTGAAGCCGATCTCGACACTGGCACGGCCGCTGCCCTCCGCCGACCTCCTGACCGGCGAGGCCGTCGAGCAGGCCCACTACGAGCGGTCCGACATCAGCGTCGTGCCGGCGGCCGGCGTCGTCGCCGAGGCCATGGTGATGCTGACCCTGGCCGACGCGATGCTCGAGACGTTCGGCGGCTCGACGATCGGGGATACCCGGGCGGCCCTGGATCGTTACGTCGAGCGGATCTCGGCGGACGTCCCCGCGCCGGTCGCCGGCGGCCGCCGGATCGCCGGCGGCGATGAAGCCGGCTCCGGCGGCGACGACTAGGCGCGGTCGATCGTGGACGTCGTCCTCGTCGGGCTGCCGGGCAGCGGCAAGAGCGCGGTCGGCCGGCGCCTGGCCCATCGCCATGGCGCGGCCTTCGTGGACCTCGACGAGGCCATCGAGAAGGCGGCCGGGCAGCCGATCCCCGACATCTTCGCCTCGCGCGGCGAGGAGGTGTTTCGGGCGCTGGAGCGCGAGGCGGTCGCCGGCCTCGGCCCGGCCGACGAGCGTCCGGGAATCCGGACCGTGGTGGCGACGGGCGGCGGGGCGGTCGTCGATCCGCGCAACCGCTGGGCCCTGTACCGCCGGCGCGTGCCGATCTGGCTCGACGTCCGGCCGGAGGTCCTCGCCCAGCGCCTCCGTCGCTCGCCCAACGTCCGGCCGCTGATCGCGGGCCGGGATCCGATGGGGGCGATCCGCGACCTCGCCCGGGAGCGCGAACGGTTCTACTCGGCCGCGAACCGGCTGAACGGAGTCGCCGAGCTCACCACGATCGTGGAGCGAGCGGACGACCTCGTCGCGCGCGCCGCACGCGAGCCGCTGCCGACGGTGCTCCTGCGGGGGCAGTCCCTCGGCGGCGATCTCGTGATCGGCGAGGGCATCGCCGCGGCGGTCGTCGGCGACGCGCTCCGCGGGCTCCATGCCCGTCGGGCGATCCTCGTCTCGGAGCCCGGCGCCTGGGCCGCCGCCGGTGAGGCGATCGCCGGGGCGCTGGCCGACGACGGCTGGCCGGTGGAGCGGGTGCTCCTCCCCCAGGGCGAACGCGCGAAGACGCTCGGGGTGATCGAGGCGGCCGCGGGCGAGCTCGCGGGGCTGCGGGCGGAGCGCGGCGAGCCGCTGATCGCGATCGGCGGCGGTGCCCTCGGCGACGCGGCGGGCTTCCTCGCGGCGAGCTGGCTGCGCGGTGTGCCGCTCGTCCAGGTCCCCACGACGCTCGTCGCCCAGATCGATTCCGCGATCGGCGGGAAGACCGGCGTCGACCTGCCGGCCGGCAAGAACCTCGTCGGTGCGTTCCACCCGGCCGCGGCCGTCGTGATCGACGCAGCCTTCCTGCGGACACTGCCCGAGCGCGATCGGCGGGCGGCCCTCGGCGAGGCCGTCAAGATGGCGGCCCTCGGCGACGAGCGGCTCTTCGACCTGCTGGAGGTCGACGGGGTCGCGATCGCGGCGGGCGATCCGTCGGCGTTCGAGGAGGGGGCCGTCGCGGAGCTCGTCGAGCGCGCGGCATGGGCGAAGGTCCGGGTCACCGATGCCGACGAACGGGAGCAGGGTGCCGAGGACGGCAGGATCACCCTGAACCTCGGGCACTCGCTCGGCCATGCCGTGGAGGCCGCCGGTGGCTACCGCGAGCTGCTCCACGGCGAGGCGGTCGCCCACGGCCTGCGCGCCGCCGTGCGGATCGGGCGGGAGCTCGACGTGACGCCGCCGGATCGCGCCGGCCGGATCGAGCGGCTGCTCACCGAGCTCGGGCTGGCGACCGAACCGCTCCCGTACGACCTCGCGACGGTCCTCGGCCATCTCTCGACCGACAAGAAGCACGCGGGCGGCGCCCTCCGCTGGGTCCTGCCGACCGGGGACAGATCGATCGTCCGCTCCGACGTTCCGCCGGAGGTCGTCGAGCGGGCCGCCGCGTCGCTCCTCGTGAAGCCGACGGTGCCGGCATGACCCGCGTCCTCGTCCTCCAGGGGCCGAACCTGAACCTGCTCGGCTCGCGCGAGCCGGCCATCTACGGGACGGACACGCTCGACGACATCCACCGCGAGATCGGGGTGCGCGCGATGGAGCTCGGCCTGAACGTCGCCTTCTTCCAGTCGAACCACGAGGGGGCGCTGATCGACCGCCTCCACGAGCGCGACTTCGACGCCGCGATCGTCAATGCGGGTGGGCTGACCCACACGTCGGTCGCGCTGCGCGACGCGCTCCTCGGCGTCGAGCGGCCGTTCTGGGAGGTCCACCTCTCGGACCCGTCCACGCGCGAGCCCTTCCGCCAGGTGAACTTCCTCCACGACGTCGCGGTCGAGTCGATCGTCGGCCAGGGCAAGCGCGGCTACCTGGTCGCGCTGGACGGCATCGCGGCCCGGTTCGGCGCGGGCGGGTCGTCCGCGGAGGACGATCGTGCCTGAGCGGCGGCGGCCGCCGGAGACCGCGGAGCTGCGGCGCCTGCGACGGCGGATCGACGCCCTCGATCGCCGGATCGTGCGGCTCCTGAACGAGCGGGCCGAGCTGGCGCGCTCGGTCGGGCGCGAGAAGGCCGACACCGGCCGGCGCGCGGTCCGCGACCCCGAGCGGGAACGCGAGGTGCTGCTGCGGGTCTCGATGGCCAACGACGGCCCGACCCCGCAGGCGGACCTCCTGGCCATCTTCAAGCGGCTGTTCGTCGTCGCCCGGTCGCTCGAGCGACGTGATCGGCTGCGCGAGAAGCGGATGGCCGCGACCGCGAACGAGGATCGCCGCGACGACGCCTGATCCGCTCGAGCTTCCGCCCGCCACCCGGACGCGGTTCGCGCCGGCGCCGACCGGTTTGCTCCACCTCGGCCACGTCGCGAACGCCCTGTGGGTGTGGGGCGCGGCCCGGGCGACCGGCGCCGCCGTCCTCCTCCGGATCGAGGACCACGACCGCCAGCGATCCCGGCCGGCCTACGACGCGGCGATCCTCGAGAACCTGGCCTGGCTCGGGTTCGTCGCCGACGCCGGCCCGGTCCGGCAGACGGACGCCGATGCCGTGGCGGCGTACCGCGAGGCGATCGACGGGCTGGCCGCGCGCGACCTCGTCTATCGCTGCGGCTGCAGCCGGGCGACGTTCGCCGCCTGGGCACGGGAGCACGGTCGCGAGTGGACGGGCCCGGGCTGTCCGGGGGCGTGCCGGACGCGGACCCTCCCCGCTGACGCGACCGCGAGCCTCCGGGTGGCCCTCGGCGAGGGCGCGGAGTCGTTCGAGGACCTCCTCGTCGGGCACCAGACCGGCGAGCCGGCGGCGACCGGCGACCTGGTCGTGCGCGATCGATCGGGCAACTGGACGTACGGCTTCGCGGTGGTGGTCGACGACCTCCGCCACGGCATCGACCTCGTCGTCCGCGGCGAGGATCTTCTGACCGACACGGCGCGCCAGATCCGACTCGGCCGGCTGCTCGGACGGGCGGAGCCGCCGCGGCTCCTCCATCACCCGCTGATCCGGAAGCCGTCGGGGGCCAAGCTCTCGAAGTCCGACGGCGACACCGGCGTCCGCGACCTCCGGGCGGCCGGTTGGACGCCACACGCGGTCCGGTCCGAGGCCGTCCACCAGGCCCTGATCCCGAGCCGGATCGCGGAGGCGGCGTCAGCCTGACGCTTCAGCCCGCTCGTCTGCCGGCTTTCTCCGGTCCTGGATCTCCCACGCGTGATCGAGCGCGTGCCAGGCGATCCGGTGGGCGGCGTAGCGGGCCGGCCAGCGCCGGCCGGCCAGCGGCTCGCCGTCGCGGGCGCCGCGGAGAACCTCAAGCATCGCGTCGCGCATCGCCCGGACCGCATCGCGATCGTCCGCCTCGAACGTCGCGACCTTGACGCCGATCTGCTGGGCGTAAGCCCGATCGGCATCCATCACGTGGCCGACGACCTTCGAGGTGTTCCGGCCCCCGCCCCGCGGGCCTTTCCGGAGCTCCTCGGGCGCGGCCGCCGCCACCCGGTCGAAGAGGTCCCAGGCCGCTGCGACGAGGCCGGCCAGCCGCGCGGCGTCGTCCGCGTCGAGCGGTCGCGCGTCCTGACCTGACGGGTGGCTCGGGACACCGAACTCCGTCCCCGCCGAGCCATCGCGCCGCTCGATGACGTCGAGGTCGTCGACGCCGACCGTCGCGGGAAACCGGCGATGCTCGGCCTCGGCGATCTCGGCGTACCGCGGGGCGTAGGCGGCGAGCGCCTCGAGGGCGAGCTCCTCGGTCCTGCCGGAGCGGCTCCAGCCCGGCCAGTCGGCCGCCGACGCGAACGTCTTCTTCGGCGTGCTCTCGACGGTGACGACGATCCGGTTCGGCATCGACCCATCCTGCCACCGGCGACCGCCGGAACGCGTCAGGTTCCGGTCGCCTCCCGGAGGCCCTTGACGAGGGCCGCCATCGCGTCGATGTCCGTTCCCTCCGGACCGAGCGCATCCACGAGGGCGCTTGCCACGATCACCCCGCCGGCGCCGGCCCTGGCGATCGCCCGGACGTGGGCCGGCTTGCTGACCCCGAACCCGACGCCGACGGGCACGGGCGATGCGGCCACGACGTCCCGGACCAGCCTCCCGACCGACGGCGGCAGCGCGGATCGGGCGCCGGTGACGCCGACGAGCGACACGCAGTACAGGAAGCCGCCGCTCCGGGCCGCGATTGTTGCGCGGCGAGCCGCCGGCGTCGTCGGCGCCACGAGGTAGACGAGGGCCAGGCCGTTGGCGCGCGCATCCGCCTCGAACGGGCCGCCTTCGTCGGGCGTCAGGTCGGCGACGATCACGCCGGCGGTACCGGCCTCGACGAGGCGACGCGCGGCCGGGGCACCGTCACCGCCGCCGAGGAACTGGTTCGCGTACCCCATCGGGACGACGACGGTCGACGGCCGGGCGGCCGCGATCTCCTCGATCAGGTGGAGGCTCCCCTCGAGCGTCGCTCCGGCCGCGAGGGCCACCTGCGAGGCGCGCTGGAGCGTCGCGCCGTCGGCGAGCGGATCGCTGTACGGGAGGCCCACCTCGAGCACGTCCGCCCCGGCATCGATCGCGGCCAGTGCGATCCGCAGGCTCGTCGCCGCGTCCGGATAGCCGGCGACGACGTACGGGACGAGCGCGACCCGGTCCTCCGACCGGGCGCGACCGAACGCCTCCCCGATCCGGCGGGCGCCCGCGGTCTGGTTCGTGCCCATCGTCCCGGCCGCGCCCGCCTCGACTACGGGGCGTGCCAGCCTCGCCGTCGCGCTCACGCGTCCGCCCGTTCCAGCCACCGGCCGAAGGACGCCAGGTCCTTGTCGCCCCGCCCGGAGAGGCCGACGAGGACGATCGCCTCCTCCGGCCAGTCCGTGCCGCCGTCGGCGAGGAGCCCGGGCAGGGCCGCGAGGGCGTGGGCGCTCTCGAGGGCGGGCAGGATTCCCTCGGTCCGCGAGAGCCAGCGCATCGCCTCGAAGGCGTCGCCATCCGTCGCGGCGGCGATGTCCAGACGGCCGGCCGCGACGAGCGCGGCGATCTGCGGCCCGACACCCGGGTAGTCGAGCCCGGCCGAGGCCGAATGAGCCTCGACGACCTGGCCGTCGGCGTCCTGGAGCATCATCGAGCGGCTGCCATGGAGGATCCCGGGCGTCCCGCCCGCGAGGGCCGCCGCGTGCTTCCCGGTCGCGATCCCCTCCCCCGCGGCCTCGGCGACCGCGAGGCGGACCGACGGCTCGCCGATGAACCGGTCGAGCAGCCCGATCGCGTTCGAGCCGCCCCCGACGCAGGCGACCACCAGGTCCGGAAGCCGCCCGTCGGCGTCGACCACCTGGGCTGCGGCCTCGTCGCCGATCCGCCGCTGGAGGTCGCGGACGATCGTCGGGTACGGGTGCGGGCCCATCGCCGAGCCGAGCACGTAGTGGGTCGTCTCGACGTTCGTGACCCAGTCGCGCATCGCGTCGTTGACCGCGTCCTTCAGCGTCGCCGTCCCGGAGGTCACGGGCCGGACCTCGGCGCCGAGCGCCTGCATCCGGAGGACGTTCGGCTGCTGCCGTTCGATGTCGACCGCGCCCATGAACACCACGCACGGCAGGTCGAGGAGCGCGCAGGCCGTCGCGGTCGCGACGCCGTGCTGGCCGGCGCCGGTCTCGGCGATGACCCGACTCTTCCCGAGCCGTCGGGTCAGCAGCGCCTGGCCGAGCGCGTTGTTGATCTTGTGGGCGCCGGTGTGGGCGAGGTCCTCGCGCTTCAGGTGGAGGCGGAGCCGCCGAGGCAGAGGCGCGGTCGGGTCGACGGCTAGCGCCCGCTCCAGGGTCTCGTAGGCGAGCGTATCGGCGCGATAGATCGGCGTGGGCCGGCCGGCGTAGTGGGCCAGGAGCTCCCGCAGGTCCGACCAGAAGACG
>DATBGP010000481.1:0-3026 GCA_036557925.1 Candidatus Limnocylindrales bacterium
CGCCGCGAGCAGGATGTTCCCGACCGGATGCCCGCCGAGGGGGCCGCCCGCCTCGGGCCCGGGATCGGTCGGCTTGCCGGCGAAGCGGTGCTCGAGCACCTCCCCGACGAGCGTCTCGTCGTCGGCGAGCGCGGCGAGGCAGCGTCGGATGTCGCCGACCGGCGGGATCCCGAGCTGGTCGCGGAGGACGCCGGACGAGCCACCGTCATCCGCCACCGCCACGATCGCGGTCAGGTTGCTCGTGTGCTCCTTCAGCCCCCGGAGCAGGGTCGACTGGCCCGTGCCGCCGCCGATCACGACGATCCGCGGTCCCCGGGCCAGCGACTTCCGCTGGTAGATCAGCTCGACGAGGTGGCCCCCCTCCGACGGCAGGAACGGCGCGGCAAGCGCCCGGATCGTCCGGTACGCGCCGTAGCCCATGAGGGCGAGACCCGCGAGGACGACCAGCAGCCCGCGGAGCGGGTACGGCAGGAACTGGAGCGTGATGAGGTCGAGGACGGTGCCCAGCGGCCCGCCCGGCTGGAGGTCCTGCGTCGCCTGGCGGATGACGTGGGCGACGCCGAGAGCGAGGATCAGGCAGCCGACGAACGTCAGGAGGAGCCAGCGCTTGACGCCGATCCCCGGCGTCAGCCAGCGTCGGAGGTTCATCGGCGGCCGTCCTCTCCCCCGGCGGACCTCACGCGCGATCCAGCTCGCGATGGAAGACCGCCACCGGGCCGAAGTCCTGCTCCCGGAGCCAGGCCGCGAGCTCCTCGGCAAGGGCGATCGAGCGGTGGTAGCCGCCGGTGCAGCCGATCGCGATCGTCAGCCGGGTCTTGCCCTCGCTCACGTACGCCGGCAGCGCGAACGACAGGAACTCGTGGAGGAACCGCAGGAACTCCTTCGCGACCGGCTGGCCGAGGACGAACGACCGGACGGCCTCGGTGAGACCGGAGAGCTGCCGGAGGTCCGCGATGTAGTACGGGTTCTGCATGAACCGGACGTCGAAGACGAGATCGGCCTCGAGCGGCACCCCGTACTTGAAGCCGAAGCTGATCAGCTGGATCGCGAGCTGGCTCGGGTCGGCCGTCTCGCCGAGCCGGATGAAGATCCGCTCGCGGAGCTCGCGCAGCGACAGGTCGCTCGTGTCGATCACGACGTCGGCCTCGCTGCGGACCGGATCGAGCAGCCGGCGCTCCGCGGCGATCGAGCTGGCGATCCCGCGCTGGTCGGAGAGGGGATGGCGATGACGGGTCTCGGAGAAGCGCCGGATCAGGACCTCGTCGCGGGCCTCCAGGAAGAACACCTGGGGCCGGATCCCGCGGCCCTCGAGCGCGCCGCGCATCGCCCCGAACGCCATCGGCGCGTCGCCGGACCGGACGTCAAGGACGATCGCGATCTTGTCGTACCGGCCGGGCTCGTCCGAGACGAGCTCGGCGAGCTCGGGCAGGAGCTCGCCGGGCAGGTTGTCGACGACGGTGTAGCCGAGGTCCTCGAAGAGCTTCGCGGCGGCGGTCTTCCCGCCACCGGACAGCCCGCTGAGGATCACGACGTGCTGGCCCTCGCGGTCCTGCGGCGTGGCGGCGCCCGGCGTGGCGTCGTCCGACGGCCCGGGCTCCGCCGTGGAACGGTCCACCGCGGAGGGCGCCGCCTCCGACGGCTCGACCGCCACGTCGGACAGCCGATCCGCCGTCATCGCCGGCTTCGCCGCCGTCTCTCCCGGTTGCGCTCGATCACTTGCCGCTCCTCCGGATCGCCACGACCGTCAGCTCGAACAGGATGTACATCGTGAGGCCGAGCACGATCGGGCTGACGAGGTCGCCGCCCGGCGTCGCCACCGCCGAGAAGATCGCGATCCCGAGGATGACCATCCGACGCGACGCGCGCAACCGGGCGGACGTCGCGATGCCGACCCGCGAGAGCGCGTAGAGGACGATCGGGAACTCCATCAGGAGGCCGAAGACGAGGAACAGCGTCGACACGAAGTCGAAGTACGGCGGCGCCGCGAGCGTCGCGACGAGGGTCTCGTCGGTGAAGGCGAGGAGGAAGCCGATCGCGTAGGGCAGGATGATCCAGGCCACCGTGACGCCCAGCACGAAGAAGAACAGCGCGAGCGGGATCCACGGTCGGAACGCCTTCTTCTCAGCCGTGGTGAGGCCGGGCGCGATGAACGCCCAGAGCTGGTAGAGCAGGACGGGCATCGCGAGGATGATCCCGACGACGACCGCGATCCGGAGCGTGACCGCGAACGCGTCGCCCGGACCCAGCACGATCAGCACCTGGTGGTCCGGTGGCAGCGGCTGGACGAGCCAGCGCCGGATCGTGGGTGCGGCAAGGAAGCCGATGGCCGTGCCGGCGGCGATCGCGAGGATGCATTTGATCAGCCGCGACCGGAGCTCGCTCAGGTGATCGACGAGGGTCATCACCCCGCCGCTCTCCGCGGTGCCGGGGCTCGGGGCGGGCGGAGGCGATGCGGGCTGGTTTCCGAGCGCCTGGTCCGGTGCGGGCAGGCGGTCCGGAACGCCGGCCCCGCGAACGGCGTCGGCGTCGGCCATCAGCGGTCAGGCAGGTCGAGCGGTCAGGCGGGCGGTGCGGCGGGATCGTCGCCGGTCGAGGATGCGGCGACCGGGGCCGGATCCGCCGGCGGGGTCGAGAGCGTGTTGGGCGCGGTCTCGTTGGCAAGCGTGTTCGGCGCGGCCTGGACGGGTTCGGGAGCGGCCGGTGGCGCGACGGCCGGCAACACGGCGGGAGCCGCCGACTCGGCCGGAGCCGGTGTCGCGGGCAGCGCGGCGGGAGCCGCCGGTGCGGCGGGAGCCGCCGGTGCAGCGGGAGCCGCCGGTGCAGCCTGCGGGCTCACGTCGACGCGGGCGGCCTCGGTGAGGTCCGAGGAGGCCTTCCGGAACTCGCGGATGGACTTGCCAAGGGCGGCGCCGACGTCGGGCAGGCGTCCGGGGCCGATCACGATCAGGGCGATCACGAGGATGATGATGAGCTCGACAGGCCCGATGTTCGGCATGTGTGGTGGATCTGACCTCGCTGAGCGTGCG
>DATBGP010000482.1:0-2706 GCA_036557925.1 Candidatus Limnocylindrales bacterium
CCGCCCGTGGAGGACGGGCGGCTCAACGGTTGCGCTTTCGCGCGGTGGCGGTCGGAGGCCCGCCGGATGAGTCCGAAGTCGCGGGACGGTGTGGGTTCAGCGCCAGCGCTGGCCGGCTTCGAGCACGAGTGCCGAGCTGGCGAGCGCTGACAGGACCAATACGATCCTGAACCCCAGCGACTTGACCTTCTGCATTGGACGATCCCTCCTTCGCGCCACCGGGTCGCGCGCGGAACGGCACCGTACGATCGGTCGGCGCGGTGCGGGAATAGCCCATCGGTACCAGGACCCCTCGGCAGAAGTCCCGGTCCGGCCGTTCTCGGGGCGTGCCGGCACCAGCGGCGCCGGCGGCGGGCACGAAGGCCGGAAGGAGATCAGGTCGCCGAGCGGCGGGCGAGGATCTCCCGGAGCTGGACCACGTGCTCCACGAGATGGGTGACGAGGAACCGCTCGATCGCCGCGCCGACCGTGAGCTCGCCACGCGTCGGGTGGAGTCCGCGGCGCTCCAGGTCATCGGCCGAGAGGCCGGCTGCGAACGTCGTCGCGCGGACCAGGCCGGCGTCGATGGCGTCCAGGAGCTCGCCCGTCGGGAGCTGCCGGTCGTCGCCGATCCGGCGGAGCCGTGCGTCGTCGGTCGCGATCCGGCCGAACGGCACCGCCTGGTCGAACGGTCCGGCGAGGACGCCTTCGAGCTGGGTGGTCCAGTAGCCGAGCATCTCGTTCACGTGGGCGAGGACCTCGCGAGGACCCCAGTCGGCCTCGGGCTCCGTGCCGTAGCTGCCGCTCAACGGCCAGGGCTCGCCGGCGACGAGAGGTCCGCGGAGGTCGAGGAGGTCGGCACCGGCGTCGCGCAGCCGATCGGCGAGGTCGCTCACGCCGCCAGTCTGGCACGCGGGGGCGTAGCATGGGCGGCCAGACCATCCCGGCCCCGTGCCGGGTCGCCGTTCCGTGGCAGGCCTGCCGCCGAGACCGGCCGCCGTCGCCGCGGAGCCGCACGGAGAGCCACGGAATGACCGACACGCTCGCCCGGGGAGCGGCCAACCAGGCCGGTGCCCACGTCAACAGGAACGCCTTCGCCGAGGCCCAGGACTTCCTCCCCCTCAACGGCATCGATCACGTCGAGTTCTGGGTCGGCAACGCCCGCCAGGCCGCCCACTACTTCCGGACCCTGTGGGGCTTCACCCCGATCGCGTACGCGGGACTCGAGACCGGCATCCGCGATCGGACGAGCCACGTCATGCGACGGAACGACATCACCCTCGTCCTGACCGGGGCGCTGGGACCGGACAGCGAGATCGCCGAGCACGTCCACCGCCACGGCGACGGCGTGAAGGACATCGCCTTCGCGGTCGATGACGCGGCCGCGTCCTTCCGCGAGACGACGACGCGGGGCGCGAAGCCGGCGATCGAGCCGGTCGAGCTGGACGGCGGCGAGGACGGGGTCCTCCGCCGATCGGCCGTCTACACCTACGGCTCGGTCCGCCACAGCTTCGTCGACCGGTCGGACTACCACGGCGTGTTCGCGCCGGGCTTCCGGAAGGTGAAGAAGCCGGCGCCGGCGGCGCAGGGCATGAGCCTCCTGGAGATCGACCACGCCGTCGGCAACGTCGGGCTCGGCGACATGAACCGGTTCGTCGACTTCTACCGCGACGTCTTCGGCTTCGCCCAGCTCATCCACTACGACGACAAGGTCATCCATACCGAGTACAGCGCGCTCATGTCGAAGGTGATGACCAACGGCAACGGCCGGGTGAAGTTCCCGATCAACGAGCCGGCGACCGGCAAGAAGAAGAGCCAGATCCAGGAGTTCCTCGACTACTACGGCGAGGCCGGGACCCAGCACATCGCCCTCCGGACGGAGGACATCGTCGGGACGGTCCGGACGCTCCGCGGGCTCGGCGTCGAGTTCCTCGGGATGCCCCACGCCTACTACGAGCAGCTCGCCGATCGGGTCGGCGACGTCGGCGTGCCGATCGAGACGCTCGAGGAGCTGGGGATCGAGGCCGATCGCGACGAGGAGGGCTACCTCCTCCAGATCTTCACCCGCCCGATCCAGGACCGCCCGACGTTCTTCTTCGAGATCATCGAGCGGCACGGGTCGCGCGGCTTCGGCGTCGGCAACTTCAAGGCGCTCTTCGAGGCGATCGAGATCGAGCAGGCGCGGCGCGGCAACCTCTGACGCGCCCGCCCACCCATCGCCGAGCCTGTCGCCCAGCAGGAGGATCGATCGATGCCTTCCGTCGCCGACCTGGTCGAGCCGGACGCGTTCCGGGAGCGGGCCGGGGAGTACCTGACCCGGGCGGGCGAGACCCTGCGGGCGGCCGGTCGCGTCCGGATCGTCGAGTTCGGCCCGGTCCGCGTGACCGGCGACGTCACCGACGGCGCCCGGCGGACGGTGACCCTCGCCTCGGGCCCGACCGGCCTCGCGACCGGCTGCGACTGCGGGACGATGAACGAGCACGGCCTCTGTCCGCACGTCGTCGCGGTCGCGTTCGAGACCTGGGAGCGCGCCCCGAAGCGCCAGGGCGGCTAGTCGTCGGGCCGTCGACGACGTTGCGTCGGGCGCTCCTTGCGTCGTCCGGGGCGTGACCGGTGCATGGATCTCCGGCCGATCGGGCCGGGCCGGGCGACGTCTGTCGCATCGGACGCACGGGCCGTCGCCCGACCGCGCGCACGTTCGACGTAGCGTGCACCGGGCGGAACATG
>DATBGP010000483.1:0-3804 GCA_036557925.1 Candidatus Limnocylindrales bacterium
ATGGGCGACGAGGTCCTTGATCGTCCAGTCGTTCTCGGTGTAGTAGCCGGGACGGGTCCGGTCCCCCGGGTCGACGGCCGAGAGGAGTCGAGTCAGCTCGGCGAACCGCGCCGAGTCATGGGCGATGCGCTCTTCGCCGGCCGCGTACGTGTCGTCGTGGTCGTGGTCGTGGTCGTGGGGCGTCCCGGAGCGGTCGGTCTCGGTCATCGGCCACATCTTCCTCCGCCGGGCGGCGTGCCGTCACGCTCGTCCGTCAGAATGGGCCCATGCTCGCGTCGGCCAACGTCGCCCTCCGGTTCATCCTCGAGCTCGCGGCGCTGGTGGCGGCGTTCGTCGTCGGCAGCGCCCTGGCACCGGGCGCGTGGTCGATCCCGGCTGGCGTCGCGGCCGCCGCCGTGTTCGCGGTCGTCTGGGGCCTCTGGCTTGCGCCACGGGCTCGCTTCCCGCAGCCGGCCCCCGTCCGTCTCCTGCTCGGGACCGCCCTCATGGAGCTGGTGGCGGTCGCCCTGGCTCTGACCGCGGCTCCGGCAGCCGGCTGGATCCTCGCCGTCCTGGTCCTCGTCAATGCCGTCGCGCTTGCCGTCCTGCCTACGCCCGCCTGGGCCGCCGAACCCGATCGGGTCGGCCGATGACCCGCCCGATCAAGGTCGGCGTCCAGCTGCCGGAAGTGGAGCGCGAGGTCCGCTGGCCCGAGCTCCTGGACCTGGCCCGGGCGGTCGACGACCTCGGCTTCGACGGGATCTGGCTCGGCGAGCACCTCCTCTACCGCTGGCCCGGCCGACCGCCGCGCGGCCCATGGGAGACGTGGACGCTGATGGCGGCGCTCGCCGCCGTCACGAGTCGGGCGACGATCGGCCCGCTGGTCGCCTGCACCGGCTTCCACAACCCGGCGCTCCTTGCGAAACAGGCCGCGACGATCGACGAGATCTCTGCCGGGCGGTTCGTCCTGGGCCTCGGGGCGGGCTGGAACGAGACCGAGTTCCGGGCGTTCGGCTTCCCGTTCGAGGAGCGCGTCGCCCGCTTCGACGAGGCGTTCACGATCATCCGGACGCTCCTCCGCGACGGCCGGATCGACTTCGACGGTCGCTTCCACCAGGCTCGCGACTGCGAGCTGCTGCCGCGACCGAGGCCCGGCGGCCCGCCGCTCCTCATCGGCTCGAACGGGCCGCGGATGCTCCGGATCACGATGCCCCACGCCCAGGCCTGGAACACGTGGTACGCGGATACGGACAACGCGCCAGCCGGGGTCGCGCCGCTCCGGGCGATCGTCGACGAGGCATGCCGGGACGTCGGCCGCGATCCCTCCGAGGTCCGTCGCACCGTGGCCGTGCACGTCCGCCTGCCGGGCGGCACCGGCCGGACGATGGGCGACACGTCCACGACGGATCGGATCAGACCGCTCGAGGGCTCCCCGGAGCGGATGGCCGATGAGCTCCGCGCGTACGCCGCCGCCGGCGTCGACGAGATCCAGGCGGTCCTCGACCCGATCGACCTGCCCGCCATCCAGGCGTTCGCGCGGGTCCTCCCGCTCCTCGACGCCGGCTGAATCGGCCCGCTCGACGCGCGGGAAGGCGACCGCCGGGGCATCCCGACGGTACTTCTGTAGGGATCGGCGAACGGGGAATCCGCTGGTAGCATCCCGCCGGCGATGCGACATCCGAATCGATACGCAGGGCGTCGGCTGCCTGCCGTGGCGGCCGGATTCGCCACGCTCGCGCTCGTCGCGACGGTCGTGGCGTGCGGGGGCTCCGCACCTCCGTCGGTCGCGCCCACGCCGCTCCCGACGCCGGTCGTCACGCCCGATCCCCACCTGACCGAGCCCGTCACCGCCGACCAGGTCTTCCGGCTGCTCGGCCAGGCGAAGCTCGGCATCCGGGCGAACAACGCGAACTCCGGCCGGGGCAACGCCGCGATCGTGAAGCAGATCAACGCGGACATCGCGAACTGGCCGCTCCGGATCACCCAGTACCGGTCCTCGACCGATCTCCAGAAGACGCTGAAGTGGAAGGCGGGCTCGAAGCCCGTCCGGAACGAGACGCCCTACGCGTTCGCCGCGCTCAACGTCCTGATCGAGTACGGACCGGTGAGCACGGCCGGCGTCCCCACGGCCCCCGACGACACCCGCCAGGCGGTCGCGGCGCAGATCGCCGGGACCCTCGACCCGCTCCTCTGGCCGATGACCCAGCACTCGGTGGTGGCCGTCCCCGTCCGGACCCCGATCCCGGCTGCGACGGCGGCCCCGTCGGCCGCGCCCGCGAAAGGCTCCCCGAAGCCCGTCAAGGCGAGCAAGGCCCCGTAGCGTCCCGACGTCGTTCGGCCGCGGCCCGGTGACTACACTGGCGCCGTGATCGAGACGGGGCCATGACCGGCCAGCGCCGCAGCCCGGGCCGGACCGGCGAGGACGTGTCCGAGCTCGACAAGCGGATCATCGAGCACCTCCAGCAGGACGGGCGCCGCCCATTCACCCAGATCGCCGCGGACCTCGGCGTGTCCGAGGCGGCCGTGCGCGCCCGCACGAACCGCCTGGTCGACCGGGGCATCCTCCAGGTCGTCGGCGTCACGGATCCGCTGAAGCTCGGCTTCCAGCAGATGGCGATGATCGGGATCCGCTGCGAGGCGGATCGGCTGATGGACGTCGCGGCTCGCTGCGCCGACATGCCCGAGGTCGACTACGTCGTGATCACCGCGGGCGCGTACGACATCCTCATCGAGACCGTCTGCGAGGACAACGAAGGGCTGCTGCGCTTCCTGGCAGACCGGCTCCGCACGATCGACGGCGTGCGCGACACCGAGACGTTCGTGTACCTGCGGATGGTCAAGCAGTCGTACCAGTGGGGCACCCGCTAGAGGTCCTGCCCGCGGTGCGCCCTCGCACCCCCAAGCCGGGAATCGGCGAAGCGGGGCGGGCGTGCCGGATGGTGCCATCGGTCCGACCGGCTACCATGCCCGGAAGTCGGGAAGCGAGCGCCCCGTCCATGGAGAATGTCCGAGCGTGCCCGTCGAGCCGGTCCAGACGCTGATCCTGCTCGCCGTCATCGCCAACCTCGCGGTGATGGGTGGGGTGCTCCTGCCTCCGCTCCTCGGCCGCCGTGGTCCGGTTCCGGCGGGCCCCACGCCGATCGACCCCGCCGATCCGCGCTCGGCCGAGCTTGCCGCCGTCTTCGGGCCGAACGAGACCGACACCGTCGATCCGTCCGGCGCGGTGGCGTCCGGCGCCTACGACCGGGTCGTCCGGATCGTGTCCTGGGTCTTCATCCTCGCGACCTCGACGATCGTGGCGGTGACCGGTCTCTGGCGCGAGACGCAGCCGGCGATCCTCGCGCTCCTGGCCGCGGCCGGCCTGTTCGTGCTCGTCGTCCACGACCTGCTGCCCGTGGGCGCCCTGGGGACCGCGAAGTTCGTCCTCGAGGGCAGCGTCGCGATCACATTCGCGACGCTGCTCGTCGTCCTCACCGGCCGCGAGGACAGCCCGTTCTTCTTCGTCTTCCCGCTGATCGTGGGCGGGGCGGCCCTGGTGGTGAGCCCGCGGGTGACATTCGGGCTGGCCGCGGCGGCGAGCCTGGCCTACATCGTCGCGATCGTGCCGCCCGGCAACCAGGGGATCGCGCCCGAGACCGTGGCGATCGTCGGGATCAACCTGACCGCGCTCGTCCTCCTCGCCTACGTCGCGATGGTCATCGCCCGCGAGCAGCGGGCTGCCCGCGACGCCGCGATCCGCCTCTCCACGATCGATCCCCTGACCGGCCTCTACAACCGGACGTTCTTCTTCACCGCGGTCGAGCGGGAGATCGCGCGGAGCGCCCG
>DATBGP010000484.1:0-2786 GCA_036557925.1 Candidatus Limnocylindrales bacterium
ATCGTGAAGGTCACCTCGCCGATGGATTCGTCGGTGACCGACGGCCACCTGTGCGTGAAAGGCCGCTTCGGCTTCCAGTTCGTCCAGAATCGTGGACCGCGCGTCGAGCCCTGACGGACTCGACGGCGCCGCACATCCGACAGCCCACCGGATCGCGGACCGCCCGACGTCCGCCGCGTCGGGCCTCGGCTCGGCCGCCCGGGCCGTGGTGTCGGGCATCGCGCTCGTCGGTGTCCTCGTCATCGCGATCGTCGAGGTCGTTCTGCTGGCGTTCCGGCCCGAGTCCGGCCTCGGCGGCCTCCTCCAGCTGGTCGCGCCGCATCTCGCCCTGATCGGGCTGGTCCTCGCGGTCTTCGCTCTCCTGTGGATCCCGGTGCGGGTCGCCGTCGCCGCCGATCTGCTCCTCGTCACGGTCCTGGCGATCCGGTTCGGGGCGGCGTGGCTGAGCCTCCCCCCGGCGCCGCCGTCCGCCGGGTCGGAGACGATCTCGCTCGAGACGTGGAACCTGGAGGTCGGCGCCCGGAGCCCGGGGGATACGGTCGCGTTCATCGAGTCCCACCCAGCCGACGTGATCGCGCTCCAGGAGCTGATGCCGGCCGACGCGGAGGCGATCGAGGCGGACGCCTCGCTCACCGACCGCTACCCGTATCGCCTCCTCGACACGCCCGCCACCACCGACGGCCTCGGCCTCCTGAGCCGCTACCCGCTCACGGACCACGGGTTCCGGCTGGAGCCCCTCATCCAGACGGCGACCCTGGACCTCGGCGGCGGCCGGGAGGTCGCGATCGTCCACGCCCATCCGCAGCACTCGGACCTCCGGGTCGTTTCGGGGCTGAACCTGCCGATCGGCATGAACGCCAACGGCCGGAACCTGGAGCTGCAGCTCATCCGCTCGCGGGTCGACGCGGCCCGGGCCGACCTGCCGACGATCCTCGTCGGCGACCTGAACACCGCGCCCACCGAGCCCGCGTTCGACCGGCTCTCGACAGGCCTGCTCGACGTCCAGCAGGAGGTGGGCCAGGGTCCGGGCTGGACGTGGCGGCCGAGCCGCCTGGAATCGTTCGGAGTGGGCCTGCTCGCGATCGACCACGTGATCGTGACGCCGGACATCGAGCCGCTCGCCATCGACTCGGCCTGCCCGCCGGTGGGCGACCACTGCCTGGTCTCGACCGAGGTCGCGGTTCCGGCTCCCTGATTCGTTGCGGGCGGCCGCCGTTCAGGCCTTCGAGCCGGGCTGTTGTCAGGCGCCGCGGCCGCCGTCAGACCGCGTCGAGCCCGAGAAGGTCCCGCAGGTCGACCCGGTCGTCGTGCGCGTAGACGTTGAAGCCGTCGCCGCGCAGGAAGCCGACGAGCGTCACCCCGAGGCGATCCGCGGCCTGGATCGCGAGATCCGACGGCGCCGAGACGGCGCAGACGATGGGGACGCCCGCGACGGCGGCCTTCTGGACGATCTCGAAGCTCACCCGGCCGCTGACCATCAGGATCCGGCCGTGGAGCGGCATCGCCCTGGCCAGCATCTGCGAGCCGACCACCTTGTCCAGGGCGTTGTGCCGGCCGACGTCCTCGCGAAGCACGAGCAGCTCGCCGGCCGCGGTGAACAGGCCGGCCGCGTGCAGCCCGCCGGTCTCGTCGAACGCGCGCTGGGCCGCCCGGAGGAGGTCCGGCAGGGCGAGGATCACGGTGCGGGAGACGACCGGACCGTCGGGGATGGGCGCCACCCGGACCTCGATCTCGTCGAGGGAGGCCTTGCCGCAGATCCCGCACGACGCGGTCGCGACGAAGTGGCGCTCGGCGACCCGCGAGGCGTCGAACGGGCGGGCGAGGTGGACCGTGACCTGGTCGTCGGGCTGGCTCATCGTCGCCGGATCGCCGAAGGTCGTCCGGATGACCTCGGGGCCGTCGATCAGCCCCTCCGTCCGGAGGAACCCCAGGGCGAGCTCCGCCTCGAAGCCGGGCGTCCGCATCGTGACCGCGACCGCGACGGGGTCCTGGCCCGGTCCCGCTGCCCGGATCTCGAGCGGCTCCTCGCCGACGACCCGGTCGCCGCGGAACTCGAGCGACGAGCCGCGGACGGCGACGACGCGGGTCGTCGTGACGTGACGGGTGGGCGGGGCGGGCATGTCGGGGGTCACGGGATCAGTGTAGGAGCGCCCCCCGACGACGGCGGCGCGCACGGATTCCACCGGCTCAGGCGTGCGGCGCCTCGAGAGCCCGTCCGGCCGCATCACGCGCCTGGATCGCGATCGCGGCCTCGTCCGTCGGCCACCACGCCACGAACCAGCCGTCGGCCGTCGTGGCCCGGACGACCGATTCGCCGACGAGGACGTCGACCGAGACGACCCCGGGCCCCGAGCGTCCGAAGAGGGTCGTCCGCTCCTTCGGGATCCCGATCGGGCGGATGTCGGAGGAGCTCGCGAGCAGCTCGACGCTGGCGTGGCCGGCAGCCGGAACGGGCGCATCGATGCCGGGGTGGACGACCGCGGTCCAGGATCGGTCGGCGTTGATCTTCGCGTCGCAGCTCACGCCCGCGCCGGGCGGCGCGAAGACGAGGATCAGGCGTGCGCCTCCGCGACCGTCGACGAGGGCCAGCGGCGAGCCGGCCGGGATGTCGTCCGGCGACTGCTCGCGGCAGGCGCCCTCGGCGGACCGCAGCACGTCCGGCGCCACGTCGTACGGGATCTCGCTCCACGGCCGGCCGAGGTCGGCGACCGAGCCCGCGGACGAGGCCGCCGCCGGCGCCGGTGCCGTGGTTCCGGCACAGCCGGCCGCCCAGGTCGCGGCGGCCA
>DATBGP010000485.1:0-2891 GCA_036557925.1 Candidatus Limnocylindrales bacterium
CATGCCCCACGTCGTGGAGGAGCCCCGCGACTCGGAGCGTCTCGACGACCAGCCCCTCGCTGGGTGCCGGCTCGCCGCGCCCCGCCAGCGCCGCGCGCAGCGACGGATACAGCGTCCGCGCCCACAGCCCGGCCTCATGCATCACCCCGAGGCCGTGGGTGAACCGCGAATGCTCGGCCGTCGGGAAGACCCAGCGCGCGCTCTGGAGCTGGCTGATCCGGCGCAGCCGCTGGAGCCAGGCCGTGTCGAGCAGGTCCTCCTCGGCGACGTCCTCGCCGGGCAGGCCGGCCTCGGCGGATTCCGGTGGCGTCAGCCGCTTCGTCAGCTCCACGTAGCCATGGATCGGGTCGCTGATCAGGTTGACCGCCGCGAACGGATGGCGCGCCATCAGGCCGGCGACCCGGGATAGCGGGCGGCCGCCCGGGCATGGGTCGCCGCAACGTCGGCGCGCAGGGCGGCCGGCTCGACGACCTCGACGTCGTCGCCCCAGGACAGGATCCAGAGCCGGATCTCGATCGGGCCGGCCACGGTCGCCCGCCACACGAGCCCGCCGTCCGGCGTCGCCTCGACGCGCTCGGACGGGTGCCAGCGGGCCTCGCCGACCCGGCTCGCGACCTTCGGCGCGAACCGGAGGACGACGTCGATCGGCTCCTGGTCCGCGATGATGTCCCAGGCCCGATCGAACATCCCGGCGACGTCCTCGGGCTCCGGCGGCGGGAAGCCGTCCGGCGTGATCGAGACGTCGCGCATCCGCTCGATCTTGAACGTCCGGATCGCGTCGCGGGTCTCGTCCCAGCCGACCAGGTAGAGCGCGTGGGTCGTCAGGGACGGCTCGATGAGCCACGGCCGGACCCGGGCGCTCCGCGGCGCAGCGTCGGGCTGGTACGGCGCAGGCGCGTAGTCGAAGGCGACCACCCGCCGCTCCGCCCACGCCTGCGTCAGGAGGTGGACGTGGCGGCTGAGCGCCTCGTCGGTGGGCCGCTGCGAGAGCGAGTCGAGGCTCCGGTCGACGTGCTCGCCGAGGGCCGGCGGCAGGATGGCCGCGAGCTTCTCGAACGCCGAGGCGAGGTCCGGGTCGTAGCGATCGGCGTAGCGGACCATCAACCGCGCCGAGAGGACCACCGCCATCGCCTCGCCCCGGGTGAGCTTCAGCGGCGGCAGGAACGCCTCGGCCTCGACGCCCCAACGGCCGCCCTCCGACCAGAGCGGCATGGCCAGCTCGCCCTCGATCGAGCGGAGGTCGCGGTAGACCGTCCGGACCGAGGCGTCCACGCGCCGGGCGATCTCCGCGGGCTTCATCCCGTCCGGATGCGCGCTCAGGAGGCTGAGGATCCGGGTCATTCGGGCCAGCCGGTCGCGCTTGGCCGAGCCTCGCTCGTCGTCCATCCGCTCCATGATCACCGGCCGGACGAGGCGGCGCTCGCCGTCGCGGCGAGGATCACGGCGCCGGCGGCGTGATCGTGAGCGGGCTGCCGCGATCGGTGGCCGAGAGGTCGACCCGGACCGTCGACTGCAGCGCGCCCTGCTCCACGTCGGCCGCATCGCCGTTGACGCTGCCCGCGATCCGCCCGATCTGGCCGTCGAGGAAGACCCAGTAGTCGAGCTGTCCGCGCCAGCGGGCCAAATCTGCTCCGCCGACGAGCCACTGGGCCTGCGGGAAGGCCGCCTTGAACGTCGGCCCGTCGATCGCGATCCGGCACTCGCGCGCCCGGGCGCCCTCGATGACGACGACGCCGCGGGACTCCGCGGCAGCGCGGGCTTCCGGGCTCAGGGCAGCCTTGAAGGCCGTCAGGTCGAGATCGGCGTCGCCGATTTCGCCGGGCTGGGCTCGCCGCCAGTCGGCGAACGGCGGCCGGACCCAGGCGTCGTCGCCGATCGACGCGGCGCCGTGGAGGCCGAGCTCGCGGCTCGAGGCCACGTACGCGATCCAGCGCACGTCCGCGACGTTCCGCTCGCCGGAGATGTCGGCCGAGCCGAGGGACCGGTTGTCGACCTCTGCCTCGAGATGCTCCGTGACGCGGGCCGTCGGCCCGATCCCCATCGCCCCATCGCAGGCCGGCGGATCGCGGTCCAGGTCGGTCGGCCCGAAGCGGGACGACGTCGCCACCCGGTCCCGGAGCGCCAGCTCGTTGCCCATTGCGACCGAGGCGAAGAGGACCGCGCAGCCGGCCGCCAGCAGCGAGGCGATCAGGAACCCGCGGAAGAGACGGTGGCGGCGCATCGCGGCCGGTCCCAGCCGCCGCCGGGCGATCCCGAAGCCGGTGAACAGGCACGTCCCGATCAGGGCGAGCACCCAGGGATAGGCCGCCTCGACCGACGGCAGCAGGGTCTGGGCGCCGCGGCCTCCGATCTGGCCGGACACGTCGGCGATCGATGGGACAAGGACCAGCAGGCAGCCGGCCGCCAGCCAGACCATCGCCGCGAAGCCGCGATCGCCCCGGGCAACCGGCGGCCAGGCCACGCCGGCCAGGGCAACGAGGGCCGGCACGAGGGCCGCGACGCCCACGGCGACGTCGGCCGGACCGCCCGGCCGGTAGCCGATCAGGACCGCTGCCGCCGCGACGATCCAGCAGGCGGCCAGGACGAGGCCGATGAGTCGAAGCTCGAAGGTTCGAACGCGCACGCGGGGCTCCAGGGCGGTGGGAACCCCGAGTCTACCGGGGGCTCCGACGCCGGGCGTTCGACCGCTCCCAACGGATCCGACCCGTCGAGACGGGGTCTTCCGGGCGAGGTCGGCGCAAGTACCGGGTGCGGTAGGACCTGCGGGTCATCGTTGCCGGCAAGCCATCGGCTGAACATCCCGTCACCACACCGGAGATGACCGATCGGCGGACGGGGCGAATCGGGCCCCGCACCCGGCGAATCGGCACCAGCGGCGGGCAGGTCGCCCG
>DATBGP010000486.1:0-3392 GCA_036557925.1 Candidatus Limnocylindrales bacterium
CCCGACCAGATCGCGGTACCGGGCGTCGTCGGGATGCACGGCGACGGCCGTGTCGCCGAGGATCGTCTCGGGTCTCGTCGTCGCGACGGTGATCGTGCGATCCGGGTCCGGCCGGCCGTCGGTCTCCTCGACCAGGTGGTAGCGGATCGACCACAGCGTGCCCGTCTCCGGCGTCGCGATCACCTCGAGGTCGCTGACGCTCGTCCGGCAGCCTGGGCACCAGTTCACGAGGGCCTCGGTTCGATAGGCGAGATCGCGGTCGTACAGCGTCTTGAACGCGACCCGGACCGCCTTCGCCGAGCCGTCGTCCATCGTGAAGCGCAGTCGGCTCCAGTCCATCGAGGCGCCGAGCTTCCGCTCCTGGCCCAGGATGACCTGGCGGGTTTCGTCGACGAACGCCGCGATGCGCTCCAGGTAGCGCTCCCGGCCGAGGCTCTGGCGGCTCTCGCCCTCCTTCGCGAGGATGCCGTCCAGCACGAACTGGGCGGCGATCGACGCGTGGTCGAGGCCGGGCAGGAAGAGGGTCGGCCGGCCGGTCATCCGGGCGTGACGGACCATCACGTCCTCGACCGTGGCCCGCTGGGCATGGCCGAGGTGGAGGGACCCCGTGACGTTCGGCGGCGGCTGGATGATCGTGAACGGGTCCTTCGCCGGGTCCGCCCTCGAACCGGCGCCATCCGGGGCGAAGACGTCCGCCGCGATCCAGCGCTCGTAGATGCCCGGCTCGACGTCGCCGGGCCGGTAGGCCTTCGGCAGGTCGGTGGTCGCGGCCGTCCGCTCGGCTGTCTGGGTCTGGGTGTCGGTCATGGTTCGGGCCCCTGGAATCGAACGACCCGCTCGTCCAGCGGACGAACGGGGTCGTGGTACCACCTGCTGGTTCGCCACCCGGGGCGGTCCGCTCATCGCGGGCGCCGGGTCCGGGCTGCCTCTGGGCGCGCTATCGGGCGCCGACCGCACGGCTCGCGAGCGACCTTCGATCCCGTCGTGCCAGCGCGGCTCGCACCGTCCCGCGCTCGCTCCGTGGCCGTCCCGGGCCTACTCCTCTCGGTCCTCGCCGTGAGGCGCGGAGCATACCACGGGCCATCCGGCGCTCAGGGTCGGACGGCCATCGCAGCGTAGATCGCGTCGAGGAACCGGCTCGGCACCCGACCGATCTCCCGCGGCTCGGCCAGGCCGGCCGCGACGGCGATCTCCGGGAAGCGGCGCGACGAGAACGGATGCGGAACCCACGGGTTGCCGCGATCCGCCTCGTACTCGACGACGACGGCGCGGCCGCCGGGGCGCAGCCGCGCGGCCGCCGCGCGCAGGACGGCCGTCGGATCCGTCACGAAGTGCAGGCTGTTCGCTGCCAGGAGGCCGTCGAACTCGCCCTCCGGGATCGCCTCGCGGAAGTCGGCAGTGGCGACCTCCACGTGCGACTCCGGGAACCGGGCCGCCACCTCGTCGCGCATCCGCCCGAGCGCCCGCGCGTCCCGATCGATCGCGGTGATCCGTCCACCCGGCCCGAGCAGGTCCGCGAGCGCGAGGGTGAACGCGCCCTCCCCTGCCCCGAGCTCGAGCCAGCGCTGGCCGGCGCCGTCGACGCCCGGCCGGATCAGCCGGACGTGGTCGTCGTGGTTCACGTCGGACGTCGCCAGGCAAAGAGCCGAGTGCCGGCGATGTCGGACCAGACCAGGCCCGGATCCGAGGGTGGATCGCTGCCCTCCGTCAACGCCGCCAGCCATTGCCGGGAGGATCCCGGAAACGCCCGTCGGAACACCTCCGGGTAGCGCGCAACGAGCGCCCGGTTGCGAGCCGAGGCCCGGACCACCCAGACGAGCGCGGTCGAGGCGCCGGCGCCCCATCTGGCAACTCCCATCGCCTCGAGCTCGGCGCGTTTCCGGGCGCTCGACCTGACGGCGGCGCCCACATCGCCGACCGTGTTCCAGCACTCCACGTGGAGGAGCCTCCGCTTCGATGCCATCGCCAGGCCGACGTCGGCGGACCGCCACGGCTCGGTAGGGCGTGTCGCCAGCTCGAACGACCCTTCGTACCCCGCCGTCCGTCCCAGCCGCAGGGCGAGCTCCTGGATCGCGAGGTGACCCGCATCGGCGGTTCCTTCGAGGGAGTCTCGAGCCAGACCGATCCTGAGCGGCGATCCGAGCGCCAACGCAAGCCGTTGGAGCGCGTCGAGGGTGGATCCGCCGCCGAACCCACGTTCGATCCGGCTGATCGCCGATTGGCTCAGCCCGACCATCGCGCCGAGTCTCGCCTGCGTTCGGTGCCGACGAAGACGTCGATCGCGGACGTCGAGTCCGAACCGAACGAGTTGCTCGTGATTGGTCCGTTCGGCGTCAAACGCGAGTCTCGTCCGGAGGCGTGTCGGCATAGTCGCTGCATGGTTGCAGCCTGCGCTTCGCTGGCGATTACGCGGCACGGGACCTGGCCGGATCGCCCTGCACGCCTCCCTTCCGCGGCCGGCCACCCGTGACATGGGTGCAAAGGCCTGGAAGGTGGCCGCGCCTCCGGACGCTGGACGGCTAGTCACCACCGAAGTGCGTGGGCGATGCATGGAGCGAGTACCGGGGGGGCCGCCAAGCCGGCCGAACGTGAAGCGGAGCGGCGGCGCCGGGCGCCGAACAGAAGCGGCGGCGCCGGGCGCCGAACGGGAGCGGCGGCGCCGGGCCCCCGGAACGGAACCCGGCGAACTACGCCGTCTCGCCGCGGGCGGCGAGCCACTCCTCGTAGTTCGTCTCGTCGACGCCGCGGTCGACTTCGGTCTTCGTCAGGAGGAGCGGCAGGCGACCCTCGCGGATCGTCTCCTCGGTGATGATGCATTTCCGGACGTCGGACCGTTCCGGGATGTCGTACATCACCTCGAGGAGCGCCTCCTCGACGATCGACCGCAGCGCCCGCGCGCCGGTCTTCCGCTCCAGCGCGACATCGGCGGCGGCCTTCAACGCGCCGTCGGTGAAGACGAGCTCGACCTTGTCGAGGCCGAGGAACTTCTGGAACTGTCGGGTGACCGCGTTCTTCGGCTCGGTCAGGACCCGGACGAGGTCCTCCGCGGTCAGGGCCGTCAGCGTCACGATGACCGGCAGCCGCCCGATGAACTCCGGGATCAGCCCGAACTTCAGGAGGTCCTCCGGCATCAGCCGCTCGAGGATCTTCCCGCGGTCGACACTCGCGATCCCGCCGTCCGCGCCGAAGCCGATCGACCGCCGGCCGACCCGCTCCTCGACGATCTTCTCGAGCCCATCGAACGCGCCGCCGCAGACGAACAGCACGTTCGTCGTGTCGATCTGGATGAAATCCTGGTGGGGATGCTTCCGGCCGCCCTGCGGCGGGACGTTCGCGATGGTCCCTTCGAGGATCTTCAGCAGGGCCTGCTGGACGCCCTCGCCGGAGACATC
>DATBGP010000487.1:0-2522 GCA_036557925.1 Candidatus Limnocylindrales bacterium
CCCTGGACGACGCCCTGGGTCCCGTCCGGGATGCTCGCGCTCGACGGCGAGCGCCATAGGCTCGGCGGCCTCGGCAAGGTCCGCGCCGCCTCGGTGCGGGAGTCGGCGGGCGAATGCGCCTTCGTCCTGCCCGGCCGCGAGATCGTCGTCCGCGGCCGCGTCTCGGCCCCGCGCAAGGACTTCGTCGGCTGGGTCTACGCCGATCCCGCCGGTCCCGAGCACAACACGATCAACTGCTCGGTCGCCGACCTCGAGCTGACCGTCGAACGCCCGGGCCGGCCGGACCGCGACCTGCGCCTGACCGCCGGCGCCGCCTACGAGCTGGGAATGCGGGAGACCGACCACGGCATCCCGATCCAGCCCTACCCGGACGGCTGAGAGACGCCGCCCGCCGCGCCGCCGCCGTCTTTGGGACCTGGTCCAGGGGCGGCCCTCCCGCCGACCACCTTGACGAACGTCATCCAGCGGTCGTAGGCGCCGAGCGCGCTCTGCAGCTCGTCGCCGCGGATCATCGTCGTGCCGCCGGTGCCGACGAGGCGGGCCCAGACGATCCGGGGCGACGCGCCGCGCTTGGTCACGACGACCCGCTTGAGGCGGCCGTCGAGGTAGCTGCCGAGCCTGGCGCTGATCCCGGCGCCGGTGAACCGGAGCGTCCAGGAGTGGAGGGGGCAGGTCCCGTCGTAGGGGTCCGGGACGCCGACCAGGTAGGGGACCGGCGGGCCGAAGAAGACGTTCTGGATGCTCTCGGTGTGGCCTCCGGAGCAGGCCGAGAAGAGCGTCTGGGCGATTTCGCCGTGGTAGAGGACGACCTGGCCCCGGGTCTCGGCGGCGGCCTCGTTGGTGCGGGCCGTCTCGCTGGCGATCCCCTCATAGACCTGGCTGCGGGTGTCGTCGTAGAGGTCGAACCCGTTGCCGTCGACGCTGGTCGACAGCGCGAAGGAGCGCACCGCGACGGCCTGCGCCTTGAGCTCCTCCATCGGCCAGGAGGGCGGCGACTCGTTGGCGATCACGCCCTTGACGTACTGGTCGATCGCGACAGCGTTGACCGCGTTGAGCGAGCCGGGGTCGCTCTTCGTCGGCACGACCTCGAGGGCGCCGCGATAGGCGTCGCCGTCGATCCGGATGCTGCCGGGCCCGGCGGCGCGGAGCTTCGGCCCGCAGTTCGCGAGCGCCCGACCGCCGCTCGCCCGCAGCCGGACGCTGCGCCCGACCCGGTGTGCGCTGTAGGTCGCCCCGGGGTCGAGCGCGTGCCCGCAGGCGCCGCTCGCGCCGCTGAAGACGACGTCGCCGCCGTCGATCCCGACCAGCACCCGGACGACGCGCGGACCGCCGATCGTCCCGACGGACGTGCCCGTGTAGTAGTGGCCGAGGATCGCCCGGTAGCCGAACCCGTGGGTCGCATAGCCGTAGGCGCCGTACTGGCTCATCCCGACGCCGTGGCCGAAGCCGTGCCCCTTGACGAGCCAGAGGACGCCGGCGCTCGCGCTCGAGGGCGCGATCAGCGCCGACAGGACGACGAGGATGGCGAGGCGGCTTCGCATGACCGGAGAACCATTTCGCGCTGGGCGAGTCGCGGCCTGCACTAGGCTGAAAGAGACGAACCAGAGGAGGTCAGGAATGGCGACGCAGACGGTCCAGGCGGTCGATCACAAGCTCCTCGCCGCGGGCGAGTGGGAAGCGACGGGCGATTGGGACGAGGTCCTGAGCCCCTACGACCAGACACCGGTCGGCAGGGTCGCCCAGGGCGACGCCGCGCTCGTCGACCGCGCCGCGCGGGCCGCGCACGATGCCTTCGACGCCGGCGACTTCCCCCAGTACGAGCGGGCGGCGGTGCTCGACCGCGCCGCCGAGATCGTCGGCGAACGGATAGAGGACCTGGCGCTGACGATCGCCGCCGAGGCGGGCAAGCCGCTGAAGACGGCGACCGTCGAGGCCGAACGCTGCGTCTCGACCCTCACCTTCTCCGCGGTCGAGGCCCGCAAGCTGACCGGCGGCACGGTGCCGATGGAGGCCTCGGCCGCCGGAACCGGAAAGCTCGGGGTGATGATGCGGGTGCCCTACGGGGTGGTCGGCGCGATCAGCCCGTTCAACTTCCCGCTCAACCTCGTCGCCCACAAGCTCGGCCCGGCGATCGCCGCCGGCAACGCCGTCGTCCTCAAGCCGGCCGGGCAGACGCCGATCTCGGCGATCAAGCTGGCCGAGATCCTGCTCGAGGCCGGCCTGCCCGACGGCTGGCTCAGCGTCATCCCCGGCAGCGGCTCCGACGTCGGCAACGCGATCGTCGAGCACGAGCTGACCCGGGCCCTGACCTTCACCGGCTCGGCGCCGGTCGGGTGGGGGATCCGCAGCAAGGTCCCGCACAAGAAGGTCAACCTCGAGCTCGGCTCGAACGCGCCGCTGATCGTCCACAGCGACGGCGACTGGGAGACCGCGGCCGACAAAACGAAGCTTCACGCCTACTCCCACGCCGGCCAGAGCTGCATCTCGATCCAGCGGATCCTCGTCCACGAGGACGTCGCCGA
>DATBGP010000488.1:0-3329 GCA_036557925.1 Candidatus Limnocylindrales bacterium
CGCCGACAGCGCCCGGCGCGACGCGGACGTGACGACCCGCGAGCGGGCGAGCGAGGCCCGCTGGATCGCCGAGGAGCTCCGCCGCGGCGACCGGCCGATCGCCGACGCCGACGTGCCCGACGTGCTCGACCTCGTGACCGAGGTCCTGGAGCTCCACGCGGCGTATCTCTCGGCCCCGCCGCCCGACGAGCCGGCTCCGGCTCCGGCTCCGGCGGCCGATCCGGGCCCGACCGCCCCGACCCCGCCGCGAGAGCCCGAGCCGCGGAGCCAGCCCACCGGCGAACCGCGCAACAGCGGCGGGGACGGCTACCCCGCCTGAGGACTCGCCGTCGGCCAGGTCAGCTCTCGCCGACGAGGACCTCCTGGCCTGTCGTCGTCGGCGACGCCAGGTCGACGAGCGAGACCCCGAAGGTCGCCGGGTCGTCGAGCGTGGCCACCTGCGGCACATCGCCGACCCAGTAGGCGAGATCGCCGCCGAAGAACATCTTCCCGATCGGGACGCGCTGGCCGTTCACCTCGACCCAGCAGCGGTACTCGTGGCCGGCCGGCGCCGGGGCGAGATGGTCGGCGACGACGACGACCTCCCTGGACGCGGGTGAGTAGAGGAGCGTCCCGGTCGTCGAATCGCCGGAGCTGCTCGCGAGGTCGACGCGCTCGGCATCGGGCTGCCGGTCGACCCGGAACGTCCAGCGGGCGACGTCGCCCAGGGCCTCGATCTCCGCGGCCTGGCCCCGGAGGGCCGCGTCGCGGCCGGCGTTCACCGCAACGGCCGTGCCGACGACGGCGAAGACCAGGACCGCCGCCATCGCGCCGAGGGTCCGGACGGGGACCCGCGAGCGCGGCGCCGGCGCCGCGGCCGGCATCGTGAGGGGTGGGGCTGGGGGGCCGTCGGCGCCGCGCGGTCGTCCGACGGCGGCGACGAAGTCCAGGGTCTGGCGCCGGAGCTCCGGCGGCGGCACGGCCCGGACGGCGGGCCGGATGACGCCGACGCTGCGGCGCAGCCGGTCGAGCTCCTCGGTGCAGGACGGGCAGCCCGCGAGATGACCGGCGACCAGCGCCGCGGTCGGCGTGTCGCCCGCCATCAATCGCTCCAGGCCGCCCGGTTCCACCGCGGCGTCCTCGAGCAGCTCCCTGACCTCGTCGTGCTCCATCGCTCCCATCATCGTTCGATCTGTTCGCCGATCGGCACCGGCACCGCCGCTCTGGCGACGGCCGGGCCGAGCTCGTCGGCGAGCGCTTCGCGGAGTCGCAGCAGGGCCCGCCGCGTCCGCGTCTTGACGGTGCCGAGCGGCCACCCCAGCCGTTCGGCGATCTCGGTCTGTGTCAAATCCTCTCGATAGGCCAGGACGATCGCGGTCCGCTCCGACTCGGGCAGCTCGGCGAGCGCATCCCGGAGGACCCGCCGCAGCTCCGTCGCCTCGAGCTCCCCCTCGGGCCCGAGGCCGATGGACGCCCCGCCCAGCACCGTCCCCGCGGCGACCAGACGATCGAGCGCCGCCGAGTCCTGCTCGTCCTGGCCGCTCGCGGCCGAGAGCGGGACGAGATTGGGCCGGCGTCCGGCGGCTCGCAGCCGGTCGACGGTCCGGTTGCGGGCGATCGTATGGAGCCAGGCCGCGAGCGATCCCACCTGCGGGTCGAACAGCTCGGCCCGGTTCCACAGGGCGAGGAACGTCTCCTGGACCACCTCCTCGGCGACTTGTCGATCCGCGGTCAAGCGACTGGCCGTCGCGTAGACCGCGTCGACGTGACGGTCGTAGAGCGCCGCCAGCGCAGCCTGCGACCCGTCGACGATCTCGCGAACGAGGGCGGCGTCGTCGACCGGCTGACGGTCCTCTGCCACGATTACGCTCGACCGGCACCGTCGGTTTCGAGCGGGACGGCGATCGGCCGGCGCTCGAAGCCGCTCGAGAAGACGACGTCCGTCTCGGTCTGGAAGACGTTAGGCGTCGCCTGGACGAGGCGCAGGACCCGCTCGAGGTCGCGGGTGTCGCGGGCGCGAACCTTGATCAGGTAGTCGGCCTCGCCGGTGATGTGGTGACACTCCTCGATCTCGGGGATCGCGGCGAACGACTCCGTGAGATCCGTGGCGGCGGTGCCGGGCGCCTGGGTGATCCAGCTGAAGGCCAGGATGTCGAGCCCGATCGCGCGCGGGTCCACGCGGGCGCTGTAGCCCTGGATCACGCCGCGGGCCTCCAGCTTCTTCACCCGCTCGTGGGCCGAGGGGCCGCTCATCCCGACCTCCGCGCCGATCTCCGCGTACGGCCGCCGGCCGTCGCGCTGGAGCACGTCCAGGATCCTCGCGTCATTCGGACTGATTCGCTCGCTCTGGGCCATTCGGTCCCTGTTCGTCAGGCAGATCGGTTGTGATCGCGCGGTTTGTAAGGTATCATCTCGGCATCAGACATCTGATCGCCGGTCCGCCGCAGCCAGCGGCGGGATCCCAGGATCCACGGCGATCACGCAGCGGAGGACCCCGATGTTCGTGTTCGGACTCGCGTTCCTGGCGCTGTTCTCAGTGATCAGCTCGCTGCTGGGCAATGAGGAATCGCGCCGCAACGCGGACCCCACCGACGAGCTCTTCTTCTGGACCCAGTTCGGGCGCCGGTGAGCTCGGCTCGATAGCCTACCCCACGAGGCTCCGGACCCAGTTCCGGGG
Source organism: Candidatus Limnocylindrales bacterium (assembly GCA_036557925.1). Classification (GTDB taxonomy): domain Bacteria; phylum Chloroflexota; class Limnocylindria; order Limnocylindrales; family CSP1-4; genus CF-46. The sequence goes on from DATBGP010000488.1 coordinate 2,657, forward strand.
CCTCGTTCGATTCCGGGCCGGTTCGGCGCGCCGGGCGGCGGAGCGCTCACTCGACTCGATCATCGAGTCAGCCAGGCTCCGGGCGAGCGTGGACTCGTATCTCCAAGGACCCGACCGAGCGCGGCAGCACCGGATCTGACTCGATCTCCGAGTCGGCCGCGAGAAGCGTCTCGGGCGCCGCGATCGCCGGGATCGTCAGACCGCCCGCTCTCCCGCCTGACCGGACCGTCGGTCACCGCAGCGACGGGTGCCCGACGCCGACTCCTCGCCGGGCCGAGGAGAGCCGCGACCCTTGGCGACGACACCCAGGTCGCTCGACGAACTACCACTCGTGGTGGGCGCGTCGGGCGATCCCGGACAGTCGGCGGGCGGGCAGGTGGGCCTCCCAGCAGGTCACGCCGGACGGTCCGACCCTGGCGTCGTGGCGCGTGCCGGCCGGCAGCTCCAGGCGATCGCCGGCGTCGAGATCGACGGACCGACCCTCGTCCGGCAGCCCGAACACGATCGACCCACGTTCCACGGCGATCACCTTGTCATACGCATGGTCGTGGGCGCCGTAGCGGTCGCCGGGCCCGTTCGACCACTGCGAAGGGTCGAGGCCCTCGGCGCGCAGGCGCCCGGCGACCTCCGGCATCGGCCCGCCTCGGAGCTCAGCCCGCGACCGAGACGCCGA
>DATBGP010000489.1:0-2147 GCA_036557925.1 Candidatus Limnocylindrales bacterium
ATCTATCGCGGCGCCGGCGATCGAGATCGCCGCGGAGGTCAGCGCCCCGCCGATGAGCAGCGGCCGGGCGAGCTCGCGCGTCGTCCCGTCGTCGACCCCATCGAGATCCAGGGGATCGCCGTCCGCCGGATCCGGCAGGCCGGTCCGGAACGGGACCACCCGTCCTTCGGCCCCCACCGCCGTCGGCAGCCGCATCGCCATCGCGGCCTCGGCGAGTCGCGTCGCGAGCCGCTCCTCGAAGCGGAACGAGGGGTGGACGCGGACGAGATCCCGACGCAGGCGATCGGCGGCGCCCCGGGCGGCGGGATCGAGATCGGTCGGCGAATCCGGTCCGGTGCCAAGGACCGCGCCCGCGAGCAGGGCGTCGAGATAGAGGTCCGTCAGGAGCGCATCGGCCATCGCCCCGTCACGATCGACGAGGCTCATGCCTGGTCCGTCGTCCCCGACCCGCGCCGACGCCCTGCCCGACCCTCACCCAGGTCGCGGGCCACGGCCCGCAGCGCTCGATGCACGAGCACCCGGACGGCGCCCTCGGACCGGCCGAGCACGCCCGCGATCTCGGCCGTCGACATCTCCTCCACGAACCGGAGGACCAGCGCCTGGCGGCGATCGGCCGGGAGCCGGTTCACGGCCTGCCACGCGGCCGTGGCCTCGTCCCGCGTCGCGGACCCGGCCACGACGTCCTGGGGATCGGCGACGTCCGCGGCCGCCTCGAGCGGCGCCACCGGGTGGCGCCGCCGGCTCCGCTTCTGGTTCGCGACCGTGTTCCGGGCGATCTGGAAGAGCCACACGCGGAAGGTCGAGGCGCCCGCGCCGTCGGCCGGCCGGGCACGCTCCTCGAACCGCGGCAGGCCGGCGAGCGCGGCGAGGAACGTGCGCTCGGTGGCGTCCTCGGCCTCGTGGTGGTCGCGGAGCTCGTGGTACGCGTAGCTGTACACCTGGGCGAGATACCTGCGATAGAGGGCGTCGAACCGGAGTGGGTCGCGCCGGGCCTCCTCGACGAGCGCCCGGTCGCGATCGAGGTGGGCGACGCGCGCGGGGCCGCCCGCACGCGCCGGCCGCTCGTCGCGGTTCGGCTCGCTCGACCTTCCCAACACCGGCCTGGCCATGGCGTTACACCCCCGGCCAGGCCGGCCGCAGGCGAAGCCGCCGGATCTCGCCCGAGAAGACGGCGCGCGGCCGGCGGTCGCCGTCGCCGACCACGACGAGCGCCCCGGTCTCGGTGTCCACGTCGATGGCCCGAACGTGCTCCTCCCGGCCGTCCGCGCCGTGGAGCGCGACCATCCGGCCCGTCGTGACCTGCCGATCGCGCCAGCCGGCCGCGTCGAACCGATCGGCCCGGAGGTCGCTCGTCAGGGCCTCCAGCCGGGCGAGGAAGTCGCCCAGCAGCTCGTCCGGATCCACCGCCTGCCCCCCGCCGGCCTCCAGGATCGAGGTCATCGTCTCCGCGATCGCCGCCGGGAAGTCGACCCGCCGCCAGTTCACGTTCGTGCCGATCCCGACGACGACCCGCGGCCCCGCGGTCCCGAGCCCGACCGACTCGCCGAGGACCCCGGCCACCTTCCGCCACCCGCCGTCCATCTCGAGGACGAGATCGTTCGGCCACTTCTGGCGGACGGTCCCCTCCGGCAGCCCGGCGACCGCCTCGGCCGCCCCGGCCATCGCGAGGCCGACGATCGCCGGCAGGCGCCACGTCCGGTGGGGGGCCAGCCAGACCGGCCGGAAGCCGGCCGACAGGAGGAGGGCCGCGCCCGGCGCGGTCAGCCACGTCCGTCCCTCGCGTCCCCGCCCGGCGGTCTGGATGTCGGCGAGCGCGAGGCAGACCTCCGGCGTGCCCTCCGCGAGCCACGCGCGGACAACGTCGTTCGTCGAGCCGACGCTCGCGAACCGCTCGGTGCGGGCGAGGAACGGGGCGGCGATCGTCACCGGCTCGCCACGGCCCCGGAGGCGGAGGCGGCCTCGACCGCGGCGGATTCGGGCCGTTCGAGCTCGAAGGCGGCGTGGAGCGCCCGGACCGCGGTCTCGAGCGCGTCCTCCGCGATGATCGTCGTGATCCGGATCTCCGAGGTCGAGATCATCTCGATGTTCACGCCGGCGTCTGCGAGCGTGCCGAACATCCGCGCGGCGTAGCCCGGCGCATTCTGGAT
>DATBGP010000490.1:0-8749 GCA_036557925.1 Candidatus Limnocylindrales bacterium
AGTTCGGACGATCGCCGGGACGATGACCCTCCACGAGGAGCTGGAGCGCGACCTCGCCGACTTCAAGGGCACGGAGGCGACCCTGACGTTCCAGTCGGGCTTCACCGCCAACACCGGGGTGATCCCGACGATCACCGGCGAGCAGGACCTGATCGTCAGCGACGAGCTGAACCACGCCTCGATCATCGACGGCATGCGCCTGTCGAAGGCTCCCCGGAAGATCTACCGGCACGCCGACGTCGACGCGCTCCGGGCGATCCTCGACGATGCGATCGAGCACGGCCGCGAGAGGACCGGCCTGCCCTACCGACTGATCCTCGTGGTGACCGACGGCGTCTTCAGCATGGATGGCGACATCGCCCCGCTGCCCGGGATCGTCGAGGCGGCCGAGGCCGCGAACGCCGCGGTCTTCGTCGACGACGCCCACGCGTCGGGCGTCCTCGGGCGCGACGGCCGGGGCTCGGTCGACCACTTCGGGCTCCACGGCCGGGTGGCGATCCAGGTCGGGACGCTGAGCAAGGCCGTCGGGGTCCTCGGCGGCTACGTCGCCGGCTCGCAGGACCTCCGGGACATCCTGATCCAGCGGGCCCGCCCGTTCCTCTTCTCGACGTCGCATCCACCGGCCGTGGCCGCGGCCTGCCGCGAGGCGATCCAGGTGATGCAGGAGGAGCCGGAGCTGCTCCAGCGGCTCTGGTCGAACACGAAGCGGTTCAAGGCGGAGCTGGCCCGGCTCGGCTTCGACACCGGCCGCTCCGAGACCCCGATCACGCCCGTGATGATGGGCGACCCCACGACGGCCGGCCGGTTCAGCCAGCGGCTCTTCGAAGAGGGTGTCTTCGCCCAGCCCGTCGTCTTCCCGACCGTCGCGTTGGACAAGGCCCGGATCCGGACGATCGTCACCGCGGCCCACGCAGACGCCCAGCTCGACCGCGCGCTCGAGGCATTCGCGACGGTGGGTCGCGAGCTCGGCCTGATCGCCGGGTGAGCGAGGCCGCCACCGATCTCACGGCCCAGGCCGCGGACCTGCCCTTCGACGGCCACGTCCACACCGACCTCTCGCCGGACAGCGACGTCCCCATCGACGACTACGCCCGGCAGGCGGTCGAGCGCCGGATCGCGGAGATCGCGATCACCGATCACGTCGACTTCGTCCCGGGCACCCCGGCGTTCGACTTCACGACGTTCGACCAGCGCGAGCGGACCGTTCGCGAGGCGGCGGAGCGCTGGGCCTCTGGCGTTGCGATCCGGTTCGGCGTCGAGATCACCTACGACCGCGGCCACGAGGCCGACATCCGCGAGCACCTGGCCCGCCACCCCTACGACTTCGTGATCGGCAGCGTCCACGTCTATGCCGATTCGCCGTTCCACGCCTCGCGGGTCGCCGCCTGGGCCGCCGGCAGGTCGCTCCCGGAGATCGTGGCGCCGTACTTCGAAGAGGTCCTCGGGGCGATCCGGTCCGGCCTGTTCGACACGATCGGCCACCTCGATTTCGTGAAGCGCTACCTCGTGCCCCACGTGACGCCGGCCCAGCTGGCGGGGGCGCCGGAGCTGTACGAGCCGCTGCTCCTCGCCCTGGTCGAGACCGGAACGGCCCTCGAGGTGAACACGAGCGGCCTGCGACAGGCCGCAGGCGAGACCTACCCCGCCGCGCCGATCGTCGAGCGCTACCGGGTGCTCGGAGGCACCAGGGTCTCCGCGGGGTCCGATGCGCACCGGAGCGGGGCATTCACCTCGGGCCTGGAGGCGGGGTATGGTGTCGTCGCCGCCGCGGGGTTCAGCGAGCTTGCCGTCCGCCGCGGGGCCATCAGGGCGCCCGTCAGCCTGCCGGAACGGTTCCGATCCACGCGGGGCGTCCCGTCGCGAACCTAACGAGGCAAGGCACTTCGTCGTTATGACCATCGACGACGACGCGATCGACCGTCTCGTGGTCGAGGCCCAGAACGGGGATCCCTGGGCGTTCGGGCTGATCTTCGATCGGTACCACGAGCCGGTCTACCGCTTCATCGCCAGCCGCGTCCATCGCCCGTCGGACGCGGAGGACCTGACGCAGCTCGTCTTCGTCAAGGTCCTGGAGGCGTTGCCGCGCTACGAAGCCCGGGGCGTTCCCTTCGGGGGCTGGCTGTTCCGGCTGGCCAGGAATGCGGTGATCGATCACGTCCGGACCCGCCACGAGCACGCCGAGCTGGATGCCGTGACGGAGTGGGCACACGGGGATGCCGGACCGGACGAGATCGCGGTCGTGCGGCAGGAGCTCGACGCCGTGGGAACGGCGCTCGCGAGCCTGACGGACGAGCAACGAGAAGCGATCGAGCTGCGGTTCTTCGCCGGCCTCTCGGCCCGTGAGGCCGCGGCGGCCATGGGCAAGCAGGAAGGGACCGTCCGGGGCCTCCAGTTCCGGGCGATCGCAGCGCTCCGACGGGAGCTCGGCATCGACGCCTCGGCGGTTGGCGAGGCGCTCGAGGGGCCGGCCGCGTCGGAGCCGACGACCAGCACGAATGGATGACGGCATGCAGGCGATGAACGCCGGGGACTTCGAGCTCGAACGACGGTTCGAGGCGTATGGCCGCGCGCGCCTCAGCCCCGACCCGCAGGCGACGGCCCGGATCCGCGCGCGGGTGATGCGCGAGGCCCGGCTGCAGCACGAGGCCGCACGGATCGCGGCGCACATGGCGCCGGCGGTCGCCGCCCAGCGACGGACGCCGTTCCGCCGGCTTGCCGTGCCGCTGCTCGCCGCGGGGGTCTGGCTCGGCATCGCCGTCGGCACCATGGCCGCGTCGCAGGCCGGGGGGCCGCTCTACCCGGCCCGGATGTGGATCGAGGCCGCGACGTTGCCCGCGGCCGGCTCGGGCCGGGTCGACGCCGACCTGCAGCGTCTCGACGCGCGACTCGGCGAGGCCGTGTCGGCCGCCACCCGCGGCGATCGCGGCGCGGTGGCCGCCGCACTGGAGGCGTGGGCGCAAGTCGCCGAGGACGCCAACGACACGAGCGGCGCGGACGCGGTCCTCGAGGCGCGCGTCGAGGATGCGCTCTCCCATCACCAGGCCGTCCTGACGGCCGTGGTCCAGAACCTGCTCGACAAGGGCAACGAGACGGCCGCGGCGGCGATCCAGGAGAACATCGCCCGCGCGATCGACCACAACGCCACGGTCATCCAGGACCTGAAGAACAAGCAGAAGAACGGCAACGGGAACGGGAAGGGCAATGGGAACGGCCCCGGCGCCGGAAACGGCAACGGCAATGGAGCCGGGAACGGGAACGGCGGCGGCGGCAACGGCAACGCGAACGGCAATGGCAACGCGAACGGCAATGGCAATGGAGCCGGGAACGGGAACGGCGGCGGCGGCGGCGCGGACAAGGGCACCACCGGCGGCGGGGGACCCACCGGATCGAGCGACGGGAGTGGCGCGAGCGCCGGGACCACGGGCGGCGGCGCCGGGGGGGCGGCTGCCAGCGACGATCCCGCGGGCAGCACGGGCGGGACGACGACGGGCGGGGGCAACGGCAACGGAAACGGGAACGGGAACGGCAATGGCAACGGCAATGGCAACGGGAACGGCAACAACGGCAATGGCAACGGGAACGGCAACAACGGCCACCCGTCACACTCCCCCAAGGCGAAGCCGCACTGACCTGGCGGCGACCTGACCGTCGTCGCGAGCTCGCGCAGCCCGTCACGCGGGCCGGCCACCTCCGAGCCTCGCGGCTCGCGTACCCTGCGGCCGATGACCGGCCCGACCCTCAGCCTCCAGCTCGTCGTCGTCGGCGCAGGCCCGGCCTACACCACGAAGGCTGGCTCCTCGGGCGCCTCGTACCTCGTCCGGTCCGACCGGGCGACCGTCCTCCTCGACCTCGGCCAGGGCTCGTTCCCGCGACTGGCCGCCGTGACGGAGCCCAGCAGCCTCGACGCGGTCGTGGTCAGCCACCTGCACCCCGATCACTTCATCGACCTCGTGCCGCTCCGGCACTACCTCGCCTACCAGTTCCGGCCGGCGCGGCGGGTCCGGGTCATCGCGCCGGTCGGCCTCGCCGATCGCCTGGACGCCCTCCACGCCCAGCCGGGATTCACGGCGACCTCCCTCGAGGTCGAGCCGTTCCGGCCCGAGCCCGTCAACCTCGGCGACCTGGAGCTCGTCGCCTGGCGCGTGACCCACACCGAGGACAGCCATGCGATCCGGGTGGCGCCCGCCGCCGGCGGCCCGGGCCTTGTCTACTCCGGGGACTGCGGCCGCGCGGCCGACCTCGCCCCGTTCCTCGCCCCCGGCGACACCCTCCTCGTCGAGGTGTCCTTCGGGACCGGGCCGGTGCCACCGGGCGCGACCCACCTCGATGCCCCGGCGATCGCCGAGCTCGTCGCCTCGACGTCACCGGGACGCGTGCTGCTGACGCACCTCCAGATGGGGTTCGATGGCGACGCGGCAGTCGGGCTCGTGCAGGCCGCGACCCGCGCGCCGGTCCGGCTCGTCGAGCCGGGCGACGTCATCGACCTGTCCGGGACATGAAGAGACCGGGGCGCAGATCCTGCGCCCCGGTCCCGGGCTGCTGAGGGACAGCGAGCGCTTAGCGACGCTTGCCGGCGCGGCGCGGGCTGGGGATGACGAGCGAGAGGGCGATCACGCCGGCTAGGGCGACAAGGGCGAGGCGCCACCCGTCGTTCGACGGAGCGGACGTGCTGCCGATGGTGTCCGTTGGCGGAGGCGTGACGGCCGGCGGAGTCCCGCTGATGCCTTCGACCTCGGTCGAGGGCGTTGCGCTCGGCGTGGACGACGGCGACTCGGACTCCTGGACGTCCTGTGACGGGGTCGGCTCCGTGGACGGGGTCGGCTCGGTCGAAGGCGTCGGCTCCGTGGACGGCGTCGGCTCGGTCGAAGGCGTCGGCTCCGTGCTCTGGCTGGGCTCGGTGCTCTGGCTGGGCTCGGTCGACGGCGTCGGCTCCGTGGACGGGGTCGGCTCGGTCGACTGGCTGGGCTCGGTGCTCTGGCTGGGCTCGTTCGACGGCGTGGGCTCGACCGACGGGGTCGGCTCGTCCGACGGCGAGTCGCTCGGCGACTCGGACTCCTCGTCCGAAGGGCCGCAGAAGATGATGTGGCTGATGCTGTCCTTGTCGCCGTCGTCCGGCCCGTTGGACGAGTCACCGTCCGTGTCCGCCCAGACGGTCTGACCGGCCTTGGCGTTCGCGAACTCGGTGTTCGCGTACTGGCCGGAGGCCGTCTTCACGACGACGAGGTCGTAGTCCTGGGTGAGGGTGTAGGTGGCGCCGCTGATCTGCTCGTCCTTCGAGCAGTCGTCGCCCCAGTAGCCCTCGTGGTTGGCGTTGGCGCTGAAGGCTTCGTGACCGGTGACGGTCGCCCAGTTGGTGACGGCGGCGGCCGATGCCGGCGCCAGGGCTGCTACGGCGATGAGGCTGCCTGACGCAAGCCAGGCGGCACTACGAAGAACGCCGTGTCGACGGCGCACGGAGGCATGAGGGTACATTCGAGGTCCCCGAGCTACCAATGATGAAGGCCGATCCCGATGTGACGGGAGCCGTCCCGAACGGCATCGCGATCCTGCCCAATGAATGCAGGACCCGTCCAGTACCTTCGGCTGCAGCCCAAGGCACCAAACCCCACCGGTCCTCAAATAAACGAAGGCGAGAACCGGTGCTGGGCGTCAACGATCCGGGTAGGACTGGCCGGTACCCTCGGGTTCCACTGGGGGCGGGACCGTTGGACAGCCGACCGTGTGACGGGGCAGCCGGATCGTAGCGCAGGCCGGTGCGGCGACGCTACAACATTTTCTGTCAAGAATCGGACATCTTCAGACATCAGACGGGGCGTCTCTCGGGAGGAGACGCCCCGTCCGGGTCTCGGGGACCCCGTGTTCGGTTTCGGCGGCCGCCCGCCCGAGGTCAGTCGGTGCGGAGCCGCCGTCGGACCCGCTCCGGGATCGGCGTGATCAGCCCGATCGCCAGGGTGAGGCCGAGGGTCGCCAGCAGGATCAGGACGAGCGACGGGCCGGGCCGGCTCGGCTCGACGCCGGCCGGCAGCGCCTCCGTCGGCGGCGGCGTCAGGCCGAGCGGCTCGGTCGACACGAACACCGGGGAGTCGTCGTCGTCCGCCGGCTGCTGGTCGGACACGATCGTGGCGACATTGATGAGCGGCTGGCCGAGGCCGGCCGCGTTCGCGTCGACGGTCACGTCGTACGTCAGCGTCCCGCCCTTCGTCAGGGTCGGCGCCGTCCAGGTGAGCGTCCGGGTGGACGCCTCGTAGCCCTGGAACGTGAACTCGTCGCTGTCGGAGGCGGTCCCGGGCACGAACGTCAGCCCGGCGGGCAGGACATCGGTGAGCAGGCCGTTGGTCTGCGGGACGCCGTTCGTGTTGTAGGTGAGGGTGTAGGTCACGGTGTCGCCGGCGTTCACCGTCGGGAGGTCGGCGGAGGTCCCGTCGCCGAGGTCGATCGACTCGATCGGGGCGTCGTTCGACTTCAGGATCCCGAGCTCGGGCGGCGGATCCGTGCAGCCGGGCGAGGCCGGCGGATAGCCGGCGACCAGGGTGGCGCTCGGGTTCACCTCGAACAGGATCGAGACCGTGGGACGGGCCCAGTCGAACTCGTCGCCGACGCTCCACGACCCGTCCGGGTTCAACGTCCAGCCCGGCCAGTCGATGACGTTGCCGCTCGCATCCAGCACGGCGCCCGGCCACAGCACCCGGCCCGACAGCGGCTGGTCGGCGTAGACGACGTTCGCGCCGCCCGGGTTCAGGAAGGTGATCGTCACCTCGTCCGCGCCGGGCAGGTTGAGGACCGTGAAGTCGTAGGCGAGATACGGCGTGTTGCCGTCGCAGACGCCGACGACCTGGAAGTCCGTCAGCTCCGGCGTCGGCACGGTGACCGCCTGGTCGTCGCTGTCGGGCGGCGTCTCGGTGCTCGAGATCGTGGCGACGTTCACCCGCGGCTGCGGCAGGTCCTCGTTGGCGGCGGTCACGTCGACCCGGTAGGTCAGCCATGCGCTCGGCGGGGCGCCCGTGGTCACGCTCGCGGCCGTCCACCTCAGCGTCCGCGTCGGCACGTCGTAGGAGTCGAACGTGAATTCGGCATTGCCGGTCGCCGAGCCGCCGACGTATTCGAGACCCTCCGGAAGGACGTCGGTGACGACGCCGTTCGTGACCGGCCCATTGACCAGCGCATAGGCGAGGGAATAGGTGAGCGTGTCGCCGATGATCGCGATCGGCGTCCCGCCCGGCGTGATGCCGCCGCTGTTGCCCGCAACCAGCTTCTGGATCGTCAACGCGGGGCAGCGAACCGCCTCGGACGCGGATGCGTCGCCCTCTCGAACCTGACCGAGCCAGAGCACAGCGGTGTTCGGGACCTGACCGCAGTCGAAGCGATCCGTGCCCGTGGTGATGTGGACGCTGGACGCCGTCCCGGCCGCGAGCGATCCGTCTCCCAGCAGCTGGGTGCCGAAGATCGTCCAGCTCAGGCCCCCGGACTGGGACTCGATCGCCCAGCTGAAGCCGGTCGGCAGGTCGTCGACGACGTGGACGGCCGCGGCATCCGCGGCCCCGCCGTTCGTGACGGTGACCGTGAACCCGATCTCCGTGCCGACGTCGACGGGAGCGTCATGGTCGGCCGTCTTCGCGATCGTGACGATCGGCTCGGGCGGCTCGGACGGGCTCTCGCCGGGTGACTCCGACGGGCTCGCCGACGGCGACGGGGAGGGCGAGGTGCTCGGGGAGGGCGTCGGCGACTCGGACGCCTCGACCTCCGGCGACTCCGAAGGCGACGCCGACGGCGTGGCAGACGCCTCGGGGCTCGACGGCGCCTCCTCGGACGGGCTCGTCGACGGCGACTCGGCCGGCGACGGGTCGAGGGACGCCGACGCGGGCGGGTCCGTGGGATCGACTGCGAGGGCGGTGGGCGCGAGGCCGAACTGCAGGAGGAGCGAGCAGACGAAGAGCACGCCCCACGACACCGCCAGCAGGCGCCTGCCACGCGCGCTCATCGAGCGCCAGAGTCCCCGATTGGCCATCGCCGCATCCTCCAGCCCCGGTCAGTCGATCGGTGCAGAGCTCCTGTCCGCTGTCGGCGCAGAGCACGCCGAACCCCCTGGATGACGGTCCCCTCGGTCCGTTGACGGCGTTGGGCCCGATCCGGTCGCCCGCATCCTGCGCCCGGAAGAATCCGAACCGTACTCGTCAGAACTCCCTATTTCCAGACCTTTCGACACAGAAGTCCACCGGATGACACCGAACCTGTCGGCGCGACGGGCCGGCGAGCACCGGCGCCGGTCGCGACCGGTAGGATTGGCGGCCCATGACGAGCGTCGACGCGACCCCGGACAAGGCCGACCCGAGCTCGCGCGTGACGACCGTGCGCGACCGCGCCCGAGCGGCGATCGAGCGTGCCTGGGCGGCGGCCGAAGCGAGCGGCGCGCTGCCGGTCCACCCGGCCGACCAGCCGCGGCCCGAGGTGGAGGTGGATCGGCCGGCGAAGCCGGAGCACGGCGATCTCGCCACGAACCTCGCGATGAAGCTGGCGCGGCCGCTGCGCCGGCCCCCGCTGGCGATCGCGGCCGCGATCGTCGACGCGCTGGCGACCACGACGACCGACCCGGACAGCCCGATCGCCTCGGCCGAGGTCGCCCCGCCCGGGTTCGTCAACCTCCGCCTCGCCGACGGCGTCCTCGCGACGACGATCGACGCGATCCTCGCCGCTCCCGGCGACTGGGGCCGCGTTGCGCCGGTCCGGCCGCGGTCGGTGAACGTGGAGTTCG